>JAAXXL010000071.1 GCA_013334485.1 Chlorobiaceae bacterium
ATTGCGTTTGGCTTCGGGCGTTACCACTTTTTTGAGTTGATATCCTTCAGCATTTGGATATCGAGTGCCATGTCAGCCACCAGTTTTTTCAGTCGCCGGTTCTCGTCTTCCAGGTCCTTGAGGCGTTGCGCCTCGCTGACGGACAGGTTGCCGTACTTCGATTTCCAGTTGTAAATCGTGGCATCACTGATCCCATACTTCCTGCAAAGCTCTTTGACGGCCATGCCGGATTCTCCTTCCTTCAGGATGCCGATGATCTGTTCTGTGCTGTAACGCTTGGTTTTCATGCGTGTAACCTCCTTGGTTGATTTTAAGCTTTTTTCCACAACCAAGTGGTCTAGTTACACGGGCTCACGTCCCGACGAAGGGTTTTTCCGCTTCCGGGCTTGTCCTGGTGACGCCACAGAGTACCTGCAGATCGGATTATTGTATCAGGTTGTGGGTGATGTATTCCGACTTTTGCCGCACTTCTTCATGCTTAGGCATCGTCGTCTCCAGTAGAGATGCTCGGCATCAATGCCATCGTGCTCCGCTTGGTCCTCAGCTGGATTTTAGCATAGCACATGGTGGGTTTCGGGTCACGATGTTCGAGGATTTCGCCTAAAGCATCGAGGTCGGCACCAAAATTTAGAACCATGGTAGCTCTGGTATGCCGTGCCCAATGTAGTGACAAGTCACCACGGGAGATGCGACCCTAGCAGTCCGTGTGCAACCAATGGTTATGCCACTAAAAATTGATTGCAGTAATTGCACGAGATATCCTGAACAGGTGGATGATAGCGGTTAGTTCGTCAATTGTAATCAGGTTGTGCATAAAAACATTTCGAACAATCTTGAATATTGTGCGTAGCTCTTGGCTGTACGTTCTCAGCCAACTCTCTAAAACATTCTTTTCATCTTTAAGGTATTCGAAAAACTCGTCTGTCAGACGGTCACCCCATTTGTTGGATCCAAGCTTCGCTTTGATTGAGTGTTCGAGAATTACACACCCCTCACGAACGGCAGTATCGTAAAGTCTGTTATTCATAAGTGTTACAACCGACGGAGATAGTGTTGCTCCGAAATCGGGATTTGCACCCCTTATCTCATTCACGATAAATTCAAGTCCCTCGTGTGTGACCGAAACACGCTTATTTGGAAGCAGTACCCAGTTGCGAGGTTCTTCCTCGTCGTCAGCTTCACGCATTGGAGCGGTTACTTCCTGCATCTCGCCGTCAATCTCGACAAATATTTTTTCGACATTGTGCACTCTCAAAATGTTCTCCCATCTATCACAGACATGAGCGTTCTCTGTGACTGGCAGGACACCCCTAATAAAGCCAAGATCATGCATTTTGATTAGGTCCGCATGCCAAGAGCACACATGAATGTTTCGAGGGTGATATGGATCGTCTAATCGACTTCCAGCAACGTCCGCGACAAACAAAATGCTATGATCACCGTCATCAACTTCAACAAATTCTGTTCCATGAGAAAACGCGGTTAGCTGAAATAACGTCTCGCGGAAGTCTTCGCCTTCGGGGTACGCCGGCCAATCATAATGATGTATGGTATGGATTGACCCTCGTACACTACCTAAGTTACCGGGATGATTTAAAAAGTCCATAGCCTCACCTGAGTACTCGAGGACATTGTACAGAAAATGAAATAAACATTATCAAAAGAAAAGTTCTTCAAACTTAACAATCGATATAGCGACTGTATAGCATGTAAAGGCATGAACATGGCCGCAACGGCTTAAATCGAAGATCTCGCATTGTACAACTCAATTCAGCTGTCGTCTGGGAAGGAAAGAATAAGCCCGACGACGGGGCTTACAAGTGATATGTACGTAAAATTTCGATTGAACGCAAGGTAAACGCTGGGGATTCGGGGAGTTAGAGGCTGGGAAGGAAGAAAAAGCTGGCAACAAAAAAGCCTGCGGGTTTTCGCAGGCTTTACAGGGGTATGTGGGCGATAGAAGATTCGAACTTCTGACCTCTACCGTGTAGAGAAAGCAAGATCGCCGTATCACATTCTCTTATATAATGTTAAGCCGACACAACATCTCCGTCGCGTCGCATATGCGTCGCAAAGACCTCCTCAAAATCGGGTAAAATAAATCAGGACTCATTAAAAAAACAGAACAACACGAGACCCGCCTCAAGAGACTGTTTGAGGCCACCTGGGCACCTGATTTTCAGCTTGCTTTGATACTGACCCGTTGAGCCAACTCCCTGAAATAGTCCCAAGACCAGATTTTCAAAGCCTCTATATCCTTCACAAATCGTGCGACATCGCTCACTGCTGCAGCAACGTCAAGCGCATCGATCCGACGCTCAAGCAATTTGCGGAATTCCTGCTCTGAACTGTTCTCTTCCTGCAGATGACCACTTTGTTTCGCGCGTTCGGCAAAGTGGGGCAAGTTCATCGGAATACCGTTCCTGACATACCATTCAAAATCGAACCAGTCCCGCCCCTTCACCCTGGTTTTCCAATTCCTGAAAAGCAACGCATGCATTTTGCCGGCAAACAGGTCAGGTAGACTGAAACATTTGACATAGAATGAAAACGGCTGCAACAGGAGCTTCTCCTCAGTCGTAAAACCCAAGGGAGGCAGAGTGTCGACTTCGAACTTGATCTTGACTGTTTTGCCTGCATGCACTGCAAGGCTGAAAATACGGGTGTCGCTTTTCAGAAAGGCCGACTCTATGCCGGTGCGGACAGTTTTCTGCTTTACCGAAATCTCGACATCAAGACCCAAGGATAAAAACTCATCCCTGAGCGCCTTGAAGTACGGATCAAGGGAAAAATCCGGGTCAGGGGCCAGAAGCGAAAAATCAAGATCCTCAGAAAATCTGGGCAAACCGTAAAAAATCCTTAGGCAGGTTCCTCCGTAAAAAACCGCCTTGTCAAAGAAGCCACCTCGATACAATCCGGCAAGTGCAACCTCCTGCATCACCTCACGCAGCCCGTTGACAGCCCCTTCAGCGGTGGCTGTATCATACTTCTCCAACATTTGCTGCAATACGCTCATGAATCTACTCCTTGCCTACTGGTGACAACCTGCAATAATGCCTTTACCATATCGCTCTTCAACCCTGCCGACATGCATGCCCTTATCACTTCCGGATCGAAGCGCTCCAACGAATCTTCATCCACGCGCAGGTCATCAAACAACAACTCACGCATACCACGCACAGTCCGGACGTTCAGATTCCTCGTAAACAGCAGCTTATCACAAAGCGCCTTTTCAGGGGAAGCCATCAGATAACCCGTATGGTCGGCATTCTCGACCCTGTCAACGCCGATAGCATACAAATCCAAAGGAGAACGGGTGTAGGAAAACCTGCCGAGAGGAAGATCGAACATCTTTCCTCGCTTGGTCGTCATCGAGGTAACCTCGACCACCATTTCAGGAATGATGCCATAATGATGCAAGGCATAATCCATCGAGACATATGAAGGCCCGTAAAGCAGGTTGGCAACCAGGGAAAGTGAGACGGGAATGCCGGTAATTTCAGGCGAAACGACATAGGTCCCCTTCTTGATAGGCTTCAGCAACCCATCGTCAACCATACGGGCGATCTTGTCGTTTGGAGATCGGTATTCTCCAAGGATCGAGAGTAAAGTGCCATGATTCAATGGCACACCACCGAATTGCCTGAGCCTCTTTTCAAGTCGAGCATCCATATTTTGCATAGATAATCGCATATTTGTCGATTATCTATGCAAAATAGAGCACAAAAACCTCAAACACAAATCAAATTTTCAATGGGCAAGTGGATCAGTTATATGGGCTCACGTCCATGCACTCGCATCGGCTCGAGTCTCTCGATGCGGTGCTTTGCGCTACGATTCCTTAGAGGCCGCTAGGTTCGCAAAGCCAAACCTTGCTCGCGGTAGATCCGATGCATCCGCTTGTGGTTATCGGCAAAGCCCTCTCGCCTTAGCATGATTTCGATGCGTCGGAATCCGTAACGGACTCGAGAGTACGCAATCTCGCGCATTCACATTGCCAACAGAGTCTCTTCACGCTTATGAGCCTTGTAGTACAGCGACGATCGCGGTGTCGGTAGTGTTCGGCAAGCCGGAAGTGAACCCTGGAATCAGCAGTATCAGTACTTATAAACTCCTGTGAGTATGTGATCTCGATTTTCGGGCCCACTGCCGGGATGCTCGATCGGGGCAGAAGCATCTGGTTTTCTCAATGCACAAAACCATATCCCGCCATAAGGCCGAGAAGGCAAATATCCGGTTCGAGGTGCTGTTCGCCGATCAGCGTCTTGGCAGTCTGGTTCCCGGTGCTCGTCCGATAAAAAGTCGGTAAAGGAACTGTTAAGCCTGCCCATGCTGTTCATTACCACTGAGATGTGAGACAGCATGTTTTCTTATCGGCCCCCACCCTCCAATATTACATCTGTCTCTTTCTGCAGCTGTACCCTCTACAGCCCCGTATCAAATGATCTTGACCATTTGATACCATCATTACCCAGCAGTTTGTTTAGTAAATGCATTCAACGCAGTGAGTTGTTGATTTGCTCTGAGATGGCGTTCCATCATTCGTCAAAGTGAGGGCGATGAAGATTGCCATTTTTGATAATCGAGATTTGATAGTTGACTTTTATCGAACTGTCAGGTTTTCCGTTGTCGGTCAGACGCTGTTGAATCGATTTGTTAACCAAAGAAAGGGAAGGTGTCACATGTTGGAAACCATTGCCATCATCTTGATAATCCTCTGGCTCCTTGGACTGGTAACCTCTTACACCATGGGAGGCCTCATCCATATCCTTCTCGTGATTGCGATCATCGTGATCGTGGTTCGTCTCCTGCAGGGGCGAAGGATTTTGTAATGGTATATGAATCAAAAACATCTGGGTTGTTGAGAAGTGGACCCTAGAGTCCTTCTCAGTGCTATCGCTGAAGATGTCAATACAAAGGGCCGGCGAATGCTCCAGCATGAAAGTATTCAGCATGTTGATGAATGCCTGAGGCATCACCATTACGATCATCGGAATAGAAGTTAAAACAGATCGTGGGCGACAGGTGATGAGAGATTGTCAGCTGAAGGACGCTTTGTTTGCTGAAGCATTCTGGTCCTTGATGAAAAACATGTTAACAGGAGAAGCGATGAGAAAAAGTCTCTGTCTGGCAGCAGCAGTGGCCGGGATGTTTATCGGAACCCTTTCTGCGAATGCCAAGGATGAACTATCCATGACGAACAGGAGAAGTGGCGTTTCCATTGTCATCAGTTCGAGACCGAACTTTATCGATCTGCCTGATCAGGGATTTTCAATATCCGTAGGAAGCCCCTATGATATCATCAGCTACGACAACCGGTACTACCTGTACCAGAATGGTGGATGGTACAACTCATCGGATTACCGTGGACCATGGGTTACTATCGAGCAGAATAGGCTGCCCGACCGGATAAGACGGCATCGAATTGAGGATATCCGCAGGTACCGTGACGTCGAGTACCGGAAACACGATAACCGGGATAACCGCTATAACATGGATCAGCGTCGCAATGACAACCCCAGGTAGTTTTTGGCAGGAAAGAACGCGCTACCGCTACCGTTGCGCGTTTGTGTTGCTCCCTGACGAGATCTGTAAGTCCTGCAACTTCAAAGGCAAGGAAGTGCATGTTCTTATGGACAAAAATCAACGGGAAAATCAATATGAATAAGCATATCGGTTTAAGTGTTGTAATTGCGGGGATGTTGTGTGGAATGCCATCTGTCAACGCTCAGGCGGCAGTCGGCGTATCCAGGCCAGGAAGTCGGGTGACGCTTGTGATCAATTCGGAACCGAGTTTTGTTTACATCCGAACTCAGGGGTTCTCGATCTCTGTGGGAAGTCCATATGACATCGTCTACTACGGGAACCGTTACTACCTGAATTATAGAGGCCGCTGGTATCGGTCTTACAGCTATCGCGGGCCGTGGATTCTGATTGGAAACAGCGGACTTCCTTTAAGGATAAGAAGACATCGACTGGCGGATTTACGAAGGTATCGGGATATCGAGTATCGCAAGCCAGACAGCAGGAATAACAGATATCAGCGCGATGACGATAACCGGAGGAGAATGCTCGAACAGAAGTATTCGTCACCCGAAGGGCGAAAGGTCCGGGAGCAACCGATGAGGGCACCCGAAGGGCGAAAGGTCCAGGAGCAACCGATGAGGGCACCTGAAGGGAGAAAGGCCGAGGAGCAACCGATGAGGGCACCTGAAGGGAGAAAGGCCGAGGAGCAGCCGATGAGGGCACCTGAAGGGCGAAAGTTCCAGGAGCAGCCGAAGAGGGCGCCTGAAGGGCGAAAGTTCCAGGAACAGCCGATGAGGGCGCCTGAAGGGCGAAAGTTCCAGGAACAGCCAACAAAGAGTGATAACAAAGAGGGGAAAAAGGGTCAGAATGATAAGCGAAAAGATTAGTCAGTTGAAAAGAGACACATTGTCATCCGGAAAGTTTAACGCGAGTCAATGGATTTTCTGTGATTGGCGGGAAGTATACGCGGGAATTGTCAGATGACTAAAGTGTTCAGGAGCGAATGATATAAATACCATGAGATCTGATAAATGAATCTACCAAACAAAGGAGAGTTATGATGAGTATGAAAGATGCCTATAAACAAAAAGCGGAAGCCGAACTGGATATCGCACGCGCAAAAGTTGATGAGTTCAAGGCAAGAACGAAAACTTTTACAGCTGACACTCGGATTAAATATGCCAAGCACCTCGACGAGTTAGAACAAGGCGTGGATACGGCTAAGTTGAAGCTGAAGGAGTTGGCTGAGGCTGGAGAGGATGGTTGGGAAAAATTGAAGGATAGTGTTGAAACGGCATTGCATAGCGTACGCAAAGCCATGCACAATGTTGTAGAAAAGTTTAAAGAATGATGGTGTTGTTTTGAAGATGATTTAAATGTTAAAAAAGGAGCTTTTCATGAAAACCTATGCGTTGTTAATGATTGCGTTGCTGGCACTATCCGGATGCACGACAACGTACAAAGGCTCAATTAAAGGAGCTAGCAATCAGGATGAGTCAAAGAGCAACAAAGAAATGGTATCTAATCCAAATAATACTCCAGCAAAACCATAGACGGTTACTGAGCAGCTGGAGTATAATGAGGACAGCATGTATAAACCTGAATGTCAGCAGTCCTGATTTATCTTGACTGCTGACATTCGAAATCTATGGTTTCAAGAGCCTGTTCTGTCCACGATTGAGATGAGGATCTCAAATGTGGACGAACGAGGCCTGTTGAATAGCAGATAGATTAAATAGCTTACCCTTTTCCCGACCATCCGGTATCGCAATAATTCTAACAGTATATGCTGTAAGTGAGAGTAAGAGAGCATTGACTATGACTGACTGGATCATATCTCACATGGTTTGGATCAATTGAATGGATGGTCAAGTATCATAATTATTCTAAAGATGAAAGTCTACTGCGATGAATGTTCTGCTCGTCTATCCCGAATTTCCTGATACGTTCTGGAGCTTCAAGCATGCGCTGAAATTTGTCAGAAAAAAAGCTGCCCTGCCGCCTCTCGGACTGCTCACCATCGCGTCGATGCTGCCTGAAGCCTGGCACCGAAAATTGGTTGACCTGAATGTGAGCCAGCTTAAAGCAAAAGATCTCATATGGGCAGATATGGTTTTTGTCAGCGCAATGGCTGTGCAGCAGAAGTCAGCAAAAGAAGTGATTGATCGATGTCAAAATGCGGGTATAACAATAGTTGCTGGCGGCCCATTGTTTACTGCCGGGTATGAACAGTTTCCGGGTGTCCAGCATTTTGTGTTGAATGAAGCTGAAATTACCCTTCCTCTTTTCCTTGAGGATCTTAAAACAGGGAGTCCAAGGAAAATCTACACCACTGAAGCGTTTCCTGATATAACCGGGACACCCGAGCCACAGTGGGAACTGCTTGATATAAAAAAATATGCTTCAATGGCCATACAGTTTTCAAGAGGCTGTCCGTACCAATGCGATTTTTGTAACATAACCGCCCTCCTGGGCCATAAAATACGCACCAAAACAAGTGCTCAAATTATCAGGGAGCTTGAAGGTCTCCGTAAACTCGGATGGAAAGGCACTCTCTTTTTTGTCGACGATAATTTCATCGCCCATAAATCGTATCTGAAAAAAGAGCTGCTACCGCAACTGATTGCCTGGCGAAAGGCGAACTCCGTAACAACCCCCTACTATACCGAATGTTCAATAAATCTGGCTGATGATCCTGAATTGATGGACCTCATGGTGCAGGCAGGTTTTAACCAGGTATTCATAGGTATCGAAACGCCGGATGATTTCGCACTCAATGCGTGTGGAAAACAGCACAACACCTCAAGAGACCTTATACACAACATCAAGCTGATTCAGCATGCAGGTCTGGAGGTCATGGGTGGTTTTATCGTCGGTTTTGACAGTGATACCCCCTCGATTTTTTCGAAACAAATCGAGTTTATTCAGAAGAGCGGTATTGTTACCGCTATGGTAGGTATTCTTCAGGCGCTACCGGGCACGAAACTGTATGAACGTATGAAAATCGAAGGGCGTCTGTTGAACAATTTAAGCGGCGATAATGCCGATGGCACCACTAATATCATGCCTATAATGGACCCCAGGCTTCTTCGTAAAGGCTATATGAAGATGATGCTCTATCTCTACACGCCAAAGAATTACTATCAACGCATACGGACATTGTTAAAGGAATACAAGGTGCCGGAAATTAATAACAGCTTTCGGATATCACAATTTATGGCTTTTGCCCGTTCGGTAGTGTTGCTCGGTTTTGTAGGACAGGAGCGCTTACAATACTGGGGTATGTTGATCTGGACCATTGTGAACCATCGCCGCGCACTGCCGCTTGCAATAACGCTTGCAATCTACGGCCATCACTTTCGCAAAGTCTCGCAGTTGTATATCAGGAAAGAAGATTCGTTAGCCAACCCAATCTGAACACATAAATAGACTTGAGAAGAATTTGGGTATTGGTCAATGCCCAGATATAGTCAGTCAGTGTTGATAATTCTGAAGTTGCGGTCGTCAGCAGACGAGTTAAAAATTAAATGCAGGACAGCAGGCAGAGGATCACCCCAGCGCGCCTTCTCTCACTTTATCTTTCTCAATCAATATGAACCGATTTGCCATTCAAGGTTATTATCAACACTAATTCGATAGATGCTGACCTCAAAATTGACATTATCACGATGCTTCGATTCATCGTGTCTCCCGTTAACAAGCCGATTACAGCCGGCAATGATCACCATTATTGGTGCCCTGTCACTTATGTTTTTACTTTTTTCTCATCTGTGCAAAGCAGAAGAAACGTCTCAGGTACAACCTTCTGATGCCACCAGGGAATACGGAAAACTGATACAAATTGCATTAACGAAAATGCCTGACGGTGTGACAGGCATGAAAAGTACCGTCTACATCAATGCTCCACCGGTTGTGGTATGGAAAGTTCTAACTGATTACAATAATCTGAAGCGGTACATTCCGCGAATGGTGGAAAGCGATCTTGTTGAAGACAAGGGAAATTTGAAGGTGATCGCCTTGCTAGGTGAATTCCGGGTGTTTTTATTTAAAAAAACCATTCGGGTGTCCATAAATATGCATGAGACATATCCTTCAAGAATCGATTATGAAAAGATTTCCGGTGATTTTGAGGTTTACAGGGGGGCCTGGATACTTCAGATGTATTCATCCGGAGGCACGATACTGACCTATGAATCAGAAATCAAACCTTCTTTTCTCGCACCTGATTTCATATTGCAGGGTATTCTTAAAAACGATATGGTTGCAGGGCTTACCGCACTTAAAGCCGAATCTGAACGATTGCAGCTCATTGACATAGATAGTGCATCTGTTCCAGAGAAATGATTCCTGATCTGATTTTACTTCATGGATCTGAGCCCTGGAATCGATACCATAAGATGTGTGATTCACAGACATCGTTTCAATGCTTATAATGTCTGAATGGAAGCAGAAATCAAAAAGCGCCTGCGCTGGATTCAATTGTACGAGAGGATCGGAAGCGCTGGAATCGTATGCCGTAAATGCGGCATTTCAAGGCCAACATTGCGAAAACGGCTTCAGCGCTACACGTCCCATGGCGTTGACGGTTTAAACGACATAAGTAAACGGCCACATAGCAGCCCATCACGCAAAGTTAAGCCGGAACATGAGGTTTTGATTCTGGATCTGCGCAAAAGCCGAAAACTAGGGCATCGAAGGATTGTCCATGAGTTGAAGCGACTGCATGATTTATCTCTATCTGTTGCAACGATTCATAAGGTTTTAGCACGGCATAATGAGAAATACCTACATCTAAAGCGTCACTATAGAAAAAAGTATTGCCGCTACAGCCGCCTCGTGCCAGGTGGTAGACCAGCCTATAATTCCACCATTCGACTTTTCAGCGACTTTTGAATTGCTCCACAACAAAAAGCTTGAACTGGCGAAACGGTATCGTAAAGTGTGGTAAAATGGTATCGTAGGGCCGGATTTCGCGAGCAATTGACGGATATTGGCTATACTCCATGTGAAAGCAAGGAATCAACCCCTGTAGAGCCGATGCTTATCAGAATCATGTCCGACATCCACAATGAGTTCTGTCGCCAGGAGAGCGGCACAGACTATCTCATTCCTGAGCTTCCGGACGACAAGGAATCCGTCCTCATCCTGGCTGGTGATATCGGGCTTCTCAACCGGAAACAGACATGGCTCGGCGTTCTCTCTCGATGTGCAGAGCAATTCAGACGCGTTTTCCTGGTTGAAGGAAACCACGAATGGTATCACGGCAACATCGAGAAGCACTCGTACAGGAACGCCATCTCCGAACACGGGCTTGAATACATCCATACCGGGCAGCTGGTTCTGGAAGAGGAAAAGATTGCCATCCTCGGCACCACCCTTTGGACAGATTTTTTTGGCGGCAACCCCATCGCCATGTTCGATGTCAGTCAGGGCCTCAATGACTATCGTCTGATAAAAGTCGGTGCCGATTATCACCGGTTAAGACCAGAATACCTTCTCGCCCTTC
>JAAXXL010000116.1 GCA_013334485.1 Chlorobiaceae bacterium
AGTTCATGGAGATATTGGCATTCCAGTGTACGCCAAGCTTGGCCATCTCTTCAAGCAGCGTCATGAAATACTTCGGCCTGAAGCTGATATTGTCGTCCATGAAGGAGAAATTGATCTTCTTTTTGCCAAGACGTTGCTGATGATAACGCATCTCATCAAGCACGAGATCAAGCTCCCGGTAGCGATAGTTTTTTCCGTAAATGGTTGGTGTTGTACAGAAGTTGCAACCAACAGGACATCCTTTTGTTGCAAGGACAGGAATGCGGGAGCTGTATTTTTTTGCGCTTTTTGAAGAAAGGGCGTAGCTGAAATCCGGGTGAAGCATGCTTCCCATCGGCTTGAGCTCTTTTGCCCGGTATATGGGTTGCATTGTTCCTTCCAGCACATCAGCCGCCAGTTCCGTCCAGATTGATTCGATTTCACCATAGACGACGCTGGTGCAGTGCGTGGCGGCTTCGTCATGCAGCATGGTGGGATGAACACCTCCCAGGATAACAATTTTCCCTTGCAGCATTGCGGCATCACCGATCCGATAAGCCTGTGATGCATTCAGGGTGCGTGAGGTAATGGCGACAACATCAAACCCGGAAAAATCTTCGGGAACTTTGTCGCCGAGCCGTTCATCGATAAAGGTAACATCAAACAGTTGTCCGACCAATGTAGCCACCATGATCAGGTTTAGAGGCATGCTGACTGTTCCTGAATCCACCATCATGCTGGTGTTGCTTATTGGCTGCACGAGAAGCCATTTTTTCCTGTTTTTCTGTTGTTTTGCAGGGTCTCTTTTTTGTGGTGATTTCGCAATATCGTTATTGTGGTGAAGGGAGGTTCTCTGCGTTGTAATGTCGTATTTCAGCATTCTTGTCGGCTTTCTGATCGGTAATAATCAGTTGGTTATTAAAATCACGAAGATGAATAGTAAGCAGTCGAATCGTTATGAACTTTCTTGGTTGGTTTTGCATAATCTCACTTCACGGGGGCACTTCCATCGAAACTGCTGATGATAGAGCTTCCACCATAAATCAGGGAATCCTGTTACCCCATAATGATCGATTGGCGAAGGTGTCAATAGCATTTTTTTTGATGTAGTTATCAAGAGCCGTTTTGAGATCCTCACTTGAACAATTGATGTTTTTGGCTTCAACAATCTCCATCTGCTCCTCGATACTGTTAGCAGTCAGGACCCTGACACGAAATAGTTCATCAGCTTGAAGCCTTGCAGGCAAGGTATGTAAGCCTTCTGTTGCCAGAGAGTTATTATTTGATTGTTTTACATCGTTTTGCGCCCCGGTTGCAAAGCCACAGTAATAGCCCTCTTGTGCTTGAATAATTTTCCCGCAAGCCACATTGTTTCCATTCGGCTGTTTCAATTGTACTGGTTGATGGCTGTCACTCTCCCTTATGTTGCCGTTAACTGATCCTCGAGTCCCGGTTGCTGAAGTTGAGGATATCTTAATCGGTGAACGGGAGCATGATGACGGCTCCTTGGTATGATTTTTCAGCCAATTTAAGTGCATAACCATGTCATCGTATTTTTGGGAATCACATAAGGATGGCCCCTCAATCCCATTCACTCATCAGTTGTTTCCCAAAGCCATTTTCTTTTAAAATTTTAAAAAAATATATTATTTTTATTACTAATTGTTACAATAATTATGTTTTCTGGCAGGTCCCTGCTGCGCGGTATTTTTGTTTATATGATTATATTTAAATAGCTTAATGCGCTATTTTTAGGTTTCTTGCTTTTTTGTTATGGACTGTTGTGATGTAGTAAATTATAATTATGACTATGGGGAGCATACACAGCAGCGGCTGAACCAATGTATTAATGTTTCGAAAACCAAGGTGAAGTGGCCGGGCTGTACTACAAATGTCATGTGATTAACATGGGGTGTTTTCATCAGTCATAACAATAGTGCAAATGATGTTTCAGGAGAGTCTGGTGATGCCTGCCCTCTATACACAAGATGAAGAGGCAGTTATTAAGCGCTGGATACAGCAAGCTCCGGTATATCCGGAACGGGATGACCTGATTGATTCAAACAGAGTCGCGGAGATTTCACTCTATTCTGTCCAGAGCCTTCTTCCCAAAGGTTTGTCGATCACTGAAGATGGTACACCAGTACTTGGACGCAAAACCTGGGATTGTTCAGGTTGTATGCGAAACGACCTCCTTTACCCAATTCATCTTTTTGAGATTAACTGGGCTGATTCTCCAGGGTGGACATGGCCTGAAGTCTATTATGCCACGTTTTTGCCGGGATATGATGTTTATGCAGTCACTCTTTCTCAGGGTTCCGCCGACTCCTATGATTATTTCGATTTAGCGATTGGTTTTTTCCGGGTTGATAAGGTCGAGCAGATAGCTGAGAAATCATCAAGGATTGTTCAGGATTGGTGGCAATTTCAGCGTAATGAATGGAGCCAATGGGCGTGGGTGGATGTTTTAAATTCCGGTTTGGTTGAGGCCGGATTGGCGTTTCGTTTGCGCGATGAGGTTTGGCAAAAGCGTCGAAAAACCTGATAAATATATGAGCCACGGCCTCATCAGTCAGGTATTACCACGACAGACGTCCTTGTTCGAAGATTGAGTAGCCTGTGTTTGTATTACCCGGTTCTATTCCTCTGAAGAGATCTGAACGTGACATAAGGGTAATGCCTGTTTTGAGTGGGTAGCTCTGGGAACCCGGGGTGACAACAAAATTATATTCTGAGCTTGTGCGTTCAGCAAAACTCACTGATTATGCCGATTGAAACGAAATATTCAATCGGCATACGTATTTGAAAACGGAAGCGAAGCGTCACCCTTTCTTGCCGACGGGTGCAAGGTAGATCGTGAACTCTTCTTCTCCATCCAGGTTGAGCAGCCTGTCTATTTCTTCCTGATCGTAAGCTGCGATGGCGCAGGTGCCTGCAGCGATG
>JAAXXL010000072.1 GCA_013334485.1 Chlorobiaceae bacterium
CCGCGACGGCGTGAACTACCCGGCAGCGCTCATCACCGCAGGCATGAACGACCCGAGAGTCCCCGCCTGGCAACCCGCCAAATTCGCCGCGAGATTACAGGAAGCCACCGCCTCCCGGAAACCGGTGCTCTTCTTCACGGACTACAAGGCAGGCCACGGGATTGGGGATACAAAGACCAAGCAATTCGAATCGCTGGCGGATATGCTGAGCTTCGGGCTGTGGCAAACAGGTGGGAAATAGTGACTTGATTGCAGTGGCGGTTCCGACCCGTCGGGACCGCCACGCGTTAACTGGAAGCGCCGAGTTACTGCTCGGCACACGAAGCTGAATGCTTCAACTCTTCTGTTCGAAAAACTTACGGAGAGATATGAGGCATTACTTTACATGATGTGCTGAAATTACCGCGTTTATTAGCGTTGGGGTTTTTTCGAATAAGCTCTAACTCAGAATGCCAGATTCTCCACTTCCGGTTTAGGATAATAAACCTTGTTCTTTCCTGTGATATTCTGCAAAGATACGTATACCTAAATCAAGGATTGGTAATAAATGTTCTACTGTTACAGAACTTTTCATAGGAGCGAATCTGGTCTCTTGAAATTGATGGTTGATGCTCTTTCATAACAGCTATAAAATGATTGTCTGATATTTTAGAACGACCTATTAACGCAAGACGTGATGCTTCATTAACCAAGAATTTAATATCGCTTGACACATAACCATCCATGAGAGCTGCGATATTGGTAAGATCAATATTTTCAGACACTGGTCTATTCTTCAAATAGAACCTAAGCATTTCATTTCTGGCAAATACATCTGGCGGTGAAAGATATACGACCTTGTCAATACGACCAGTCCGCATGATAGCTGAATCAACATTTTCTGGGCGATTTGTCGCGGCAACTATAAAAATTCCTCGTTCTGCACAGTTAGTCATTTGTGCCATAAAATCTTTAACTTCAGATGAAGCGTACTGATCATTTACTGTATTACGACTTGGGAACACAGCATCTACCTCATCAATAAATATCAGTGTTGGTGCTTTTTTTTCAGCTTCATTGAACATCGTTTCAATCTTTTCCTGAATTCCGTTTGTAAAAGTGCTAACCAAATCAGAAGGTTTTACCTCAATGTAGTGATATCCTATCTCCTCTGCTAATTTCTTGGCAATGTATGTTTTTCCACAGCCCGGTGGGCCATAAAAAAGCATGCCATTAGGTGGTGAGACACCATACTCTTTATAGATATCTGGCTCCGATAGTGGTCGAATGATGTCCTGAAAAAGAGTCTCTTTGAGGTCATGCATCCCTGCGATGAGATCAAAGCCTTTACCTTGTTTTTTGGCAGAGTAATTCTTGCTATTTACCTCGGCGTTTGATTTTTCTCTTAAGCGTTGAGGGACATCTTCAACTACGCCATTTCTCCAATCCTTGAGTGCCTCTAAGAATTCACCAGCATTACGATATCTCTTTTCAAGATTGCGTTCAATTGCTTTAAACAAAATATCATCAAGTTGAATATCTTCTTTTTCTAAATGGAATGAAGCCACTCGTGGCATTTGTTTTCGCGCCTTGGATATTTCCGTAACTACAACTTCAGGCTCCGCATCTACCCAGTCAAGTTCATACTGCCAGGGATGAATTCCAGTTATGGCGCGATACAGTGTTACTCCAGCAGAGAATACATCGCTGGATAAGATGTAAGTTCCCCAAAAACACTCAGGCGCCAGATAGGGATACCGACCGGCCGCACCTGGTAGATGTTCGTCTGTATCTAATGGCTGTGCCAAACCAAAATCTGAAAGTAATCCCCTCGGCGTAACGCTTTCATAAGACAACAAAATATTATCTGGGTTGATATCGCGATGGATAATAGGAGGAGACATAGAGTGAACGTATTTGAGCCCTTCAAGAACATCGATCATGATATTGACAGCTTCCAATCGAGATAAATTGATACGCCGACTGAGCAATTGAGTCAGTGTTTCCCCTGATACGAAGCTCATCGTGAGAAAATGACGAGTCTGTTCATCCAACTGGAATGAATTGCACTCAAATACGCGTACTACATTTGGATGCGTGACTTTTGAAAGTACTCGCGCCTCACGAGATATTTCTTCTATATCGACTGTTTTTTCAAACTCCTCTTTAAAGAGTTTGAAAACCTGTGTGCCGAGATACTTATGCTGAACGCGATACACCTCCCCAAAAGCGCCCTCTCCAATGTAGAAAAGGATCTCATAGGTTTCATCAATAACCTGCCCACGAACAAGGGTTCCTCGCTTTTTCATTTCAACCTCATTTGCGAAGAAGTTCATCACTTGCCCGTTTATCAGCCTCTCGTTTTTCCTTAGGCATCAACGACCATAAGGTACAAACGGCTCCCTCAACTTTTGTTTTTGATGGGTTTATTGCAATCATTTTTTTTGCATCATCAAGAACACGGCGGGCTTCACGTTTATCAGTCCACTCTATAGTCTCAAAGTTCTGATCATAATCTTTAATCCAGCTCAGCCACAACCCAATGTCATTTTGAATCAGAGAAAATGAAAAAGCAAACAGCTCATCAAGAAGCTGCTTACCCGCATTCAGGTCTTTTTTAGACTTGACTTGGAACAAACGTTTTTTATACTCCTCAAGCATCTGCCTGGCTTGATCATTTCCGTAGCGTTCAACAGTAAGTATCAACTGCTCTATCCCTGATTCCAGATTTGCCTCCATCTCTGGCCACTTATTTTCAGACTCGATTTTGTCAAGCGCTATAAATGTTTGTTGAAGTTTCTGCCGGGCAAGAACTTTAGTATCAACATCATCGCTTCGATTGTTAAGCAGATGCTCAACTTCATCGAGGTCGGACTTAAAATCTGACATGTCAGAGGACTGTTCTTTAGACTTCAGTTTATTAGCCATCTCTCTTGCCTGCTCGACATCTTTGAGCAGTGCATCCACATCCTCAGCCTTTTGCGTGCTGCTTTCGAACTGCACTTCAATAGTTTCATCCAGTTGTGGTATAAAAATGGAGAGTGATGCGCGACGAGAAGCATCGATTCTCAAGGTCAGCTCAACCTCACTTTGCGCGGGCAGCATGGCTGGCAATTGCTCACCGGTAACCGTTGCCCCTCCGAACAGATTGTTATATATAGCTGGAGAACCCACATCGCCGTACGAGATTTCATAGAAAGGCACTGTAAATTTGTCAGAACGGTTGCCTGGACGAATGTCTTTTGCCGTTTTGTAGAGGCCTTTGCCCTTTGCGGGAAGCGTCTTGTTTTTTTCTAATCCTGGAACTGGATAGACACCCTCCTTTCCTTCCAGAGTGTTATACAGCTCAAGACCAATTGCGTACGGAAGGGTGGGATTGGCGATTTTCAGACCGTGGATAATGGTAATTGAGCTTGGTTCGCACTGTATGATTGAGCCATCCGAACCAAATAGCTTAATGTCGAACAGGTTTGCCTTGTCATCATTCAAAAAAACTTCTACAACTTCAGTATCGCCATCCATGTCAATCTTTCCGCTCGACCATCCGCGGTCCGAACGGATGACCTCTATTGAGAACGATACTGGTAAGTTTGCGGTGGATTTACTTCTGTCAATCCGAATTCCAAGATTCTCATGGGTTTCTACTGTCGTTTCAGGGTACTTCAAGGTCAACTGAACTTTGTTTGAGTCGCGCTTCTGAAAATCAATGGGAATATTCTTTGTGGAAGCAAACAGGGCGGCACCTTTTGCAACGGCAGTCATAGGATCAACCGATGTGTCAATGTGGGGAGTGACCTGTTCTTTCAGCATTCGACGCAGGGTCTGTGAAAAAGTAGGTCCGCCGACCAGAATAATAGAACTCAAGTTATCGCCTCTCAAACCGTTTCTCGACAAGAGAGCTTTACAGATGTCAATTGCTTTTTGAAACAGTGGCCCAGACACCGTTTCATATTGCTCGAGAGATATGGTTAAATCAACCTCCATTGGCTCGCCGTTGTCATCAGAGCCAAGTTCCTCAAGATAATGTTCCCATTTTTGTCTGGAAGAAAACGCAATTTTTGCCTGTTCAGCATAACGCTTGAGTGCATCCTGCAGTAGCTTTTTGTCAAGATTGATACTCAGTATCCGATCAATTGTACATCTCTTTGCGATTTCAGGAATAAGCAATTGATCAACGATTGCCGCATCAATATTTTTTCCGCCCAGATGGTTATCTCCCTCGGTATCGACAACTTTCATGATTCCGTCTTCCACATGCATTAGCGCCGCGTCAAATGTGCCGCCCCCTAAATCGAATACCAGCCAATGACCGCTGTTTGCATTCGCCTTGATTCCATATGCAATGGATGCGGCAATAGGTTCCTGCAGCAACTCGCAATACCTGAAGCCGGCTAACTCTGCAGCGCGCTGAGTTGCATCTATCTGGTTTTGCTTAAACATCGCCGGCACCGTTATGACCACCGATCCAACCTCTTCATCGCGAATATAGCTCCTGAGCTTTTTAAGTACCTCAGAAGATAACTCCTCCGAAGAAAAAGCGCGTCCCATGTTTGCTGACTTATATTGATGGTCAGTCCCCATGGTTCGTTTGAATTCAAGATAACCATTACTGGAAGTCTCGCAACGAGAACGGAACTCTGATGCAGCTTCGGTCTCTATGGCATTCTTAGCATTCAGGCCAACAAAAATCATTCTTTTTTTGTTGAAAAAGACACAGGATGGCGTTGTATCCATTTGATTGTCATCGCTCTTGATGATAATCGCTTCCCCTGCATCCATTCGAGCGATGGCCGAATTTGTTGTGCCAAGGTCAATTCCGTAATCAATTTTTTGTCTCATTGCGATTCCTTGATTAAGATCCTATATTTACTTCGATTTCTGCCATTCTGATCATTACCCCTTGGTAATTCACTTGAGGCACAACCACCTTACTGATGATTTTTTGATCCGGGATAAGTTCATCACTTGGAATAAATCGAGCTTTTACCGATAAATTTTCTGTGTAGGTCAAGCCTGTATGATCAATGATCTCATACCCTTGATCAGCCAACTCTGATTCAAGCCTTTCTATTGACTTTTGCAGTGGCGTCAATCCCTTGGTATCCTCAGGCAGTGAAGAGAGCCTCTTGCGCATTCTATGAATTTCATCTGCAAGCTTTAATGGCAAATGATGGTCGATCTCCGATTCTTTGGTCTTTCCTGCTGCCTCGGCACTCATTTCCTGCAACTTGAGTTTATTCAATATTTCAAATAATGAATCGGCAAGAAGCGTGTCTGATTTGGCAATTTTCTCTTCTGTTGATCGAACTGTATCCATGGCACTCTTGACTTGTGCCGTTAATGATTGCTCGCTAACATCATTGCGACGACGGAGATATAAATAAACCCCACAGAGGAGCAAAAGCACGGCCGTAATTGAAGCCGCATACCACTGGGACCTTGTCGTAATAATCTGATCTATGGTATCAGTTTTTTGTTTTGTGCTGCTGTTTAATTGCTCAATCTCTTTTCTTAAAGAGTTTTGCTGGCTTTCAAGGTCATTAAGCCTTGTACTCAGTTCGCCCATTTGTTTTTGTTGGTTTTTCGCATTATTCGTAAGATCGCCAACTTGCTTCAATAAAGCTTCACGAGTTATTTTTGAACTTTTTTCAAAACCATCAAGTCGCTTTTCGAATTTCTGCGCCTGGTTTTTCAGCTGTTCATACGGCTCATCGGCCATAACCTTGCCGCATAAAGCAATTAGTATTAAAATGGTAAGCGTTATCTTTTTCATATAGCATACCTCACTTTTAATTTGTGCTGCATCTCCATAAAATAAAAGCAATAACTACTACCCACCAAACCCATGAAGGAATGAGAGCAAATATATTTTCGGAATCGGAAGTAGAAGTATTATAAGGCTGTGGCATTGTAGTTGAGGGCAACTGTTTTTTTAGTCCCTGTATTGTTTCGAGATATTTGTTTACTGCTTCGAGATTTTCGTTTACTCTTGTCTTGGCATCTTCGTCAAGTTCAAAATTCAATAATTTTCTGGTCAAACTTGCAGCTATTATAACAATCGGCTCAAAGTCTTTCAAATTTTTTGTATTACTGAAGGTTTCTATAGCAGAATTCATTGTCGAAATAATGTACTCAAGGATATGATATGCGCATGCAGAAGATGCTTGCACATATAATTCATCTGGAACACCAATCTTCGTTTTTATCTTTGCCAGCTCCTGTAACATATCATTCAGCAGACTTGATGCCTGGGTCAGGCTGCTGATACTGACTTTTATTTTTTTGAGTAACTCTTCATAAATCGCATCTTTTTCATAATTTTTACCCCATTCCTGAATTTTAGTCAGGTTCTCTTCAATTCGTGTCTTTACTTGTGAGAAAGAGGGCAGACCGGATGCCCACCTAATCAAAGACATAGAAATCTTTGGATCGCTAAAATGGTTTCCTGCTGCAATAGCACAAATACAAGCTTCATCTGCATAGGCATTGGCAATTGTCTGGAAGCGAATATTGTCATCGCCCAAAGCTCTTTGAAGGTCTTTAATAATATACTCTACCTTATCTAAATGATTCTTTACCTTTAGAGCATCGAGATCGTCGTTCGCCCTGATTTCCTCACTGACTTTGATAGCATCTGTTACCTTTTCTATCAGTGGGTTGACAATCTTTGCGGACACATAGTCTTGCGTCTCTGTAGGAAAGGCGCCAAAAGATTTCACAAATCCGATTGCATTGTTCCCATATGGATTTTCTTCATAAGACTGTACCAGTGCGACCATTTCATCAACGATTCGCCTCCAGAGATTATCTCTGTTCAAGCCTGATTCATTGCCAGCGAGAACATCCTGAATTGAGTCATCGAGGTTATTGTTGATGACAAAACCAAAATCTTCCATAGCATCGTTCATCCTGCTGATATCAAGTGTATTCCTTAACGCTGTAAGCAGGTTAACTACGCCGCGATTGAGCCTCCATGTGTATTTTTTTACGCCATTCTTTCCAAGCTGCTTGCTCCAGATATCTGCTGCCTCATTGATATTTCCAGCACCAAGGCATTCAAACGCCAACTCATCAACGCTGTTACCAGCACGGAACCAGAAAAATGAATGGAACAGTCGATCCTCTATATGTTCTATTTTTCTGGCGGTGTCTTTGATTGCTTCCAAACTGCGATCCAACGCTCCTAAAACGGGAAAATCATGCGGGTATGACTTTATTTTGCCCAACTCGGCAAATGTTTCTAAATCGGAAATACGCTTGGTAATATCACGAGTATTTGCTGTGGCGGGCAGCCCCAATACTCTAAACGGATTTTTTAGAACGATATCCATGTAACGACCTTATGTAAAATGAGGAGACGTTATACGTTCTTTTACTATTTTGAAATCGGAAATTCAGCTCTGCTCCGTCGTAGAATTCAAAGGACAGATTAAACATTATTTTGAAAATTAACAAATATTTACTGTAATCTGACCCCTTAAACTTTTTCCATGCAGCTTCACTATTCTTTCACTATTCGTCTGCCGCTGTCAATATGTTCTTTCTCTTTTTTCATTGCTCCACGACAAGATTGGGGCGAAGAACGCGAAAACCAACACTACTGACCGCACTGCCCGGTGAACTACCGCTCCGCGACGAGCAATACAGATACACAGAACTGTTGAGCCAGGAACAACCGCGCAAAGCACGAACGTCTTTATCATTGTCATACCAATTTTCCTGCCACTCCCAAACATTACCTGCCATGTCATACAATCCTCCCGTCGTCACCCCTTCTGGGTAACTTCCAACCATGGTTGTTGCCCCTTCGTTATTGTTGTAGTTGGCGTATTTCGACGTTGGCTCCGTATTGCCCCAAGGATAGATGCTACCCCTTTTCCCGGCAGTGGCATATTCCCATTCAGTTTCATCCGGCAACCGGTAAAGATCGTTGCAGTTACCCTCACTCTCCATGAGCGACAGCCACAAGCAGTAGGATCGGGCTGCATACCAGTTAATGCTGACAACCGGGTGATTCTCTCCATTGAATCGCTTGTCATCTTCTGATCTGGATCGAAACTCGACGGCGAGATCGTGATTGCCCTGTGCTTTATTCAGAAGCCATTGCAATTTCGTCGTCTCTGCAAACCGAACTAGCTCCTTTCTGAACTTGTTTAAAGGCATCAACTCCTGACCATCGAGCCTGCCGGTTTTGAGATATGCTATAAACCGGCGGTACTGCCGGTTAGTTACGGGATAGCGAGCCAGACGGAAATCCGGTAGCTTAACCGCATCCTGGGTCACGGAATAAATAATTGAACCGCCTTTTATCGGAATGTAGTGCGCATCGAATTCGAGAGCATTGATGAAGCGCCCGCGCCCCCGTCTCGATTCAAACTGGCGTACAGCCTCAGTGGCATCATCTTTGCCAATCGTCCGTAAGCATTCTGCCAGGAAGCGCTTGCGCTTGGGAGTGGTTGCCTGATCGTGCAGTCTCTTTACCAATTCTCCGTACTGCTTCTGCGGAGCTTCGCGTACGAGCGTCAGAAGCAACTCCTGCTGTTTCGGCGTCAAGCTCTCGGTAACCGGAGAGTCGAACAGCCTGAGCATGAACTGCTCGAACAGATCCGCATCATCGAGCAAGTCGATAAAGAAGCGAAAGACTTCTGACCACCAGTCATCACCGAAATGGGAGACCAGTTCGTCCAGAAAATCCGCGTTCCGATGAAGACATTTTTCGAGCTGAACAGCTGCAAGGTACTCCCTGAATGTTTTGTGCCGGAACAGATATTCGGCATCTCCGTATTCGACAAGCACTCCGGCCCGGTCAACAAGATTCCGGCAAAAATCCTTTGCAGAAACAGCTTTGTTCAGAGTGCGGAGCACTTCATCCATTTTCGAGTGCATCACGTCACGATTCACTTCGTCCTTTTTCACATCCTCCTGCATCCAGAGTGAAACCGGGCCAAGCACCCGTCGGGCATCATCGGCGGAAAGCAGCGGTTTCATGGTTCTTTTCCGGTCACGATAGTCGAGCAGATAGTTCAGAACTGAATCGTAAAGCTTCATTCGACTGTCAGGCAGATACTCATGCTCTTTCCAAAGGAGCGCCATGATCTGCAACAGCAATGGAATCACTGCCATGCTTTTCATGCTCCGGTTGCACTCTTCGGAGAGGTATGCCGTAATTGCCTCCGCTTTGTCGTCTGCCTTATGCTCCTGTGCCTTTCGCCAGCTCTTCACGTCTTCTTCACTGGGTGGCAGCTCGCTCAGCAAGGTTGCCCGGAACCATCGATGCAGAAACAGCGACTGTTGTTCATCATCGAAATCCATGATATCCGCCCTTGTATGTTGTGTGACGATCTCAATGCCGTCGACTTTTCGATATCCCGTGCTGCGTGAAGTCACCACGAAGCGGGCGTTGCCGTATTTGTTCACCATGCCGTCTATCCAGCGGCACATTTCGATGCGATCATCCACATCACTGATTTCGTCGAGCCCATCGAGCAAGATCAACGTTTGCGAAGCTTCGAGCCACGCTTCGCAATGTTCCCGCCTGATTTCATCGAGATAATTCCGTCCACACCAATCGGCAAGATTGGTCGGCAAAGAGCCGTAACCACGCTCCGCGCGCTTCAGTTCGCGTAACGGCAGCCAGAAGACAGGTACCGGTGAAGTGAATCCTAAGGTTTCATGTCGGCCTTCGAGGCATGAAAGAGCAAAGTATTTCAGGAGAGTAGTTTTTCCCGATCCCGGATCGCCTATGACCAGCAATAAACGATGGTTCTTGAATACAAACGACATCACCTCCTCAGGCGTGAGAACACGGTTGCCATCAGGAATCACCCCATCAGGCGTAGTGCGGTGAAAACGCCCCTCACTCCGCCAGGTATCGGAGAGGCGCAACGAAACGAAAGTATCGGAAAGAGCAACCGAAAAGCTCGCTATCGCCGGCGAGCCAGAGATACTCATGGTTCCGAACTCACGTTTCAGATAGTCTTGATAGCTTACCAGCGCTTTGTATGTCTCGTTCGATGATTGCCCGGTCACCCCGGTGCTGGCGGAAATGCCATACTTTCTGCTCAGATAAAGCGCAAGCTGATACGTTACTTTCTGCCTGAACTCACTCTGGTCTTTGTAGGAATCGCATAGCGCTTTCGATTGCATCTCGTCTTTGAAATTCCTGACTGCCTGCACTTGAGATAGATCGGCATCATTGGGAAATGGCATCCCGCAGAAAAAAAACATTACCTGCTTGCCCTGCTGCAACATGCGCCGCACCTCCTCTACCGCGCCGCCGGGAGCAGAGCCTGTATCGGTGCCGATGCGCGCGTGAAACATGGCGATTGCAAAATCGCACTGATCGACGATCTGCTGATTGAGAAGTTCTTGAGGCCTGTCGCCTGAGTCAAGATGGGCATGAGTCTCCCACCGTATAGCTTCGAGATCGATGCCATGGACATCGCTGTTGACGATGTTCCACTTCTCTATCTCATCGGTAACGATCTTCCGTTCCGATTCAACATCCGATGGGGATGCAACAAGTATTCTCACACGTTTGCGTTCCTGCGCCATAATTCAAAAAAATGAGTTTGACAGCACAACCGGCAAAAAGGGAAATTACTGACTAAACATGAATTATAAATACCAAATTACAAGTAAAAAACGCCGAGTCTCATCCGCTGTCCACCTCGTCCACGTCGTCCATTCGATACGTGAAGCCTGTGGCTTCATGTGCCATCCCGAAAGCTTTCGGGACGGCGCTCCCAGGTTTACCGCCGCAGGTACGCCAGCCGCTGCTCCTCCGGGAAGCGCTCGATGGCGTAGCGTAGCGCCGTTCGCGGCATGGCGTTGGCGTGCTCATCGAGGAAGGCTACAAGCACAGGCAAATCGCGCTTGCCGACTTCGCGGAGCATCCAGCCGGTGGCTTTGTGGAGCAGCGATTCGGGGTCGGCGAGCAACCGTTCGCAGAGAGCGATGGTGTCGGCGAAGTCGTTGTTGCGGATGAAGTGGAAGGT
>JAAXXL010000012.1 GCA_013334485.1 Chlorobiaceae bacterium
GCAATACGATCAATTCGCCATGACTTCTCCTTGAGAAATGCCGGACTGGAGCGTAAAACAACACGCAGATCATTAATAGCTGACTCGGCATCCCTGTTCTCTATGCGCAAATCGCGAAGTAAAGCAACTGAACTCTGCTGGCTTGCGAAATTAATTTTTGCAGCGATGTCGCAGTGAATGATGACAGGAGCAATCTCCTGACAGGACATTTCATTTTCTGAAGGCATTGAAAAAAAATGTGTCTACAGATTGCAAAGGGACGCCGACAGGGAAATGAAATTCAGCCCAACGGTCTATTGTATGTTTTTTTATTTACGAAGATTACGCTTAATTTTCAAGCGATGAATACAAGAGCATTCTCTTTCAGAGACACAAATGACCGAGGTAACAAAAAACCATTCCACTCGCTGAGTATTTAGGGTATTCATTGGAGTCAGTTCAGACCACACACTTTCGGGAGAAGAAGAAAAGAACTATTGAATGCCGAGCTGGTGCTCGGCGTTCCCGGAGGTTTGCCCGACAATCAGTCGCAGGATAAAAGAAGTGAGGGGAAATGAAAAAGGCGATTACAGATCTCTCCGTAATCGCCTCTGGTGTCGGGGTGGCGGGATTCGAACCCACGACCTCTGCGTCCCGAACGCAGCACTCTACCAACTGAGCCACACCCCGAAATATCTTTTTACTCCTGTGCCCTTGGGCAGATTCGAACTGCCGACCAATAGTTTCGGAAACTACTACTCTATCCACTGAGCTACAAGGGCCTGCTGACGGGTCGGTCTATTTATCAATAAAACAGATGCAACCCTGATTCGGATCAGGATTTTGAAGATACCATTTTCCGTTTAAAAATAAAGCTCTATTTATAAAAGAGATGATGTGAATTTCAGGATAAAGGCGGTTTTCCTTACGTTACCTCTAAAGGATCCATAACCATGAATACCATTACCGTAACAAGCGCCCGAGCAGAGCTTTACAAGCTCGTTGAAAATGCCGTAACCGGGCATGAGCCGGTCATCATAAAAGGAAAAAGAGGCAATGCGGTTCTCCTGTCGGAAAGCGATTGGAATGCGGTGTCAGAAACACTGCATCTTGTCTCAATCACCGGAATGCGTGAGTCAATTCAGGAGGGGTTAAAGGAAGAGATCGCTGAATGTTCGAAAATAACTGAATGGTAAGATCTACGGGGGCTCTTTTGTGAAAAAGCCCCCGGGATCAATCATCCCTTCGTCATCCCGGCAGCATTGATAATCCCTTCGGAGGCGAGGTTGGCGCTCATGACTGCTCCGCCCATTGAGTCGTAGTAGAGTTGCTGTGAAAAACCGCCGGCAAGGAAGAGGTTGCGGATCGGGGTTTTCTGGGTCGGGCGGAACTGCTCCATGTTCGGAGTCGGAGCATAGACCGATTGCGGAATCTTCACCAGTGTTGACTTCAGAATTTTCGCACCCTGTGACGTTACGGGATAGCAGTTTCGCACCGAGAGATCAACCTGACGGATGATCTCCTCTTTTGAAAGTCCCATCATATTTTTGGCCGGAGCCACGCAGAATTCAAAGCGGGTTTTGCCGCTGAAGGGCTCCCCTCTCAGTGTCCGGTAGTCGGGCGTTGTTTGGGCAAGGTTTGCATAAACCGGTATAACACCGTCAGGAGAGAAGAGAACGTTATCAGCCGGAGTGATTTCGCGATCATACCAGATCTGAACCGAGATCACCGGAACCCCGGCAAGATTTTGAAGTCCTCCGAAAAAGCGATTCTCTTTTTTCAGGCTGTCGGGCAGGACCTTCTGCAGGTTATGGATCGGCAGGGCGCAAAGATAGTAGTCTGCCGTCAGGATCTCACCGTTCTTGAGCTGTACACCTTTTATCTCTCCGCCATCATAGAGCAGCTCATCAACAGCGGTGTTTGGCTTGAACTGCGCACCTTTCGATTGAGAGTAGTCAATAAGCGGCTGATGGATATACTCCTGCGGGGATCCTTTCAAAAACCCCATTCGGGAGGCATCCGGCAGGCGGTAAAAGGTTTCGGTGACATCAAGAATAATCTTGGCTGATATCTCTTCCGGAGGAATAAACTTGAGAGCAAGCGCCATGGGGCGGAACATCTTCTCCATAAGATGATTGCCGAACTTTTTCTCGGTTGCCCACTCGGCAAAGGTCAGGTGATCCTGGGTTGGCGGATATTTGTCACGCTTGAGTGCCAGAGGAATGAGCGATCTCGAAAATGCCGCCATCTCAGAGAGTGAAAAGTAGCCATTTTTTACAATCGCCGGCAACAGGTGCAGAGGGCTGGGAAGGTCCCAGGTGTTGAAGGTAAAACGCTCTCCCTTGTCAAGGGTGTAGGTAAGCTGATGCTCCTTCCAGAGGACTGCATGATTGGTTTTTATCTCTTTCAACAAGTCATAGAGCACATCGTAGGCACCGAAAAAACAGTGGGTGCCCGATTCAATCCAGTCACCCTCCTCATCTTTCCATGCCGATACCTTTCCGCCAAAAATATCTCTTTTTTCAAGAACCTTGACCTGAAACCCCTTGTCTGTCAAACGCTTGGCGGCAGTAAGACCGGCAAGGCCTCCACCAAGAATCAGTACCGACTTTTTTTCTGAACTCATGTATTCACCAATTGAAAAGAAATTGAAATACTACATTACCGATCTGCCTTCCATCGCCCGTGAAAGTGTCGCTTCATCGACAAATTCAAGCTCTGCACCCACAGGAATCCCCCTCGCAATTTTTGTTACCTGAACGCCAAGCGGCTTGAGCAGCTTACTGAGATAGAGTGAAGTGGTTTCACCTTCAATGGTAGGGTTAAGTGCAAGAACAACCTCTTTGACCTCCCCGCTCTCCTGCCCCGAAAAGCGTGCAAGCAGCTCGCGAACCTTGATATCGTCCGGCCCGATGCCGTCAAGGGGTGAAATGACTCCATGAAGCACATGATAGAGCCCTTTATAGAATCCTGTTTTTTCGAAGGCGAGCATATCAACCGGAGACTCAACAACACAAATAACCGAGCGGTCACGGGCCCTGCTGCTGCATACCGCACAGGGATCACGCTCTTTATCGGTAACGTTCTGACAGACTGAACAGCGGATAACCTTGTCTTTTACATCAAGCAGAGCCAGAGCAAGCTTTTCAGCCTCAGCTCTCGGCTCATGCAGGATGTGCATGGCAAGGCGCTGGGCGGTTTTGCGTCCAACACCCGGCAACTTGGCAAACTCTTCAATCAGGGCATCAATAGCCGCCGAGGTGTAGCGCATAAACTCCTATTTACCGAGATTCAGGTTTTTCAGGAGATCAGCAGGATTGATCATGCCGCCGGTCGCTTTTCCAATCTCCTCCTGGGCCAGCCGGGCAGATTCGTCAAGAGCACTGTTTACCGCAGCCAGCACAAGATCCTGTACCATCTCCGCATCATCCATAATATCAGGATCAATGGTCAGGGTGAGCAGCTTCTGTTTGCCGCTGACGGATACCTTGACCATCCCGCCTCCTGCTTCGCCATGAGCAACGATCTTCTCAAGCTGTTTCTGAACATCCTGCATCTTTTCGCCCGCCTGCTGGATTTGCTTCATCATATCGCCAAAATTAGGCATTGCCATCGTATTGTTCTCCTGTGCGTTAATATAAATTCATTGCGGGCAAAACGCCGTAATCAGCACTTTCTGCGCAGTGCCAGATAGATTTTCTCAAGAATATCGGCAGTTGTCAGCTTGTATTTTTCAAGCAGGTCATCGGCTTTTCCGGACTCACCGAACTGATCTTCCACTCCAACCATCTCGATCGGTACCGGTATATTACGGGCGCAGACATTTGCCACGGCATCTCCAAGTCCGTTGTAGATCTGATGCTCTTCAGCCGTCACAATGGCTCCTGTATCGTTGGCAGCGCGAACAATGGCAAGGGTATCAATCGGCTTGATGGTGTGCATGTTGATCACCCTGACACCAACACCCTCCTTTGCAAGAATACGGGCAGCTTCGAGGGCTTTCCATACCATAATGCCGCAAGCTATAACGGTTACATCTTTTCCGGGGTGCAGTTCAATAGACTTTCCGATCTCAAAACCATCCTCATCAAGCGAGAAGTCAGGTACGTTCGGCCTTCCGAAACGCAGATAGGTTGGCCCCACATGGCCGATGATGGCATGTGTCGCCCTGACGGTTTCGCTGTAGTCACAGGGAACAACAACCGTCATTCTTGGAAGGCCGCGCATCAGACCAATATCTTCAAGAATCTGGTGGGTTGCACCGTCTTCACCAAGCGTGAGTCCTGCATGTGAAGCACAAATCTTGACGTTAAGATTTGAGTAACAGAGCGACTGACGGATCTGATCGTAAACCCGGCCTGTTGCAAACACAGCAAAGCTGGCAGCAACCGGGATTTTTCCTGTTGTGGCAAGTCCTGCTGCCATGGAGACCATGTTGGCTTCAGCTATACCAGTCTGAATAAAACGATCGGGAAATGCATCTCTGAACAAATTCATGTTCAAAGAGCCTGTAAGGTCAGCACAGAGTGCCACGATGTCACTGTTTTCACGTCCGGCCTGCAAAAGAGCGTCTCCAAACCCGGTACGGGTGGCCTTGTTTCCGCGCGAAACGTATTGCACCGCAGTGGTCCCGATGTTATTTTCTTCCATTACTTCAAGAATAACTTAAATTAAAAAAAGCAGTTCCGCCCGGCCATGGCACACGAATAATTCCGGACTCAATGATAAAAGTTGAATATAAGCATACTGAAATAGCGGCGAAAAAAAAATTAGGTCAAAACTTTTTAACCGACCGTAATATTACCAGAAAAATCGTTGCCTCCTCCGGAGCATGCCCGGAAGATAACATTCTTGAGATTGGCCCTGGGTTCGGAGCACTGACCAGAGAAATTGCCGCGATCGCTCCGGTTTTTACTGTTGTTGAAAAAGATCCGAAACTTGCCGCATTTATCCGGATTGAATACCCCTTGATCAACGTGATTGAAGCCGATTTTCTCGATATCGACCTTGAGCTTCTCGCACAGAAGCAGCCTCTGAGGGTTCTGGGCAATATCCCCTACTCCATTACAAGTCCGATTCTCTTCAAGCTTCTGGAACACCGCCAGAGTTTTGTTTCGGCTACACTGATGATGCAGCATGAAGTTGCCATGAGAATTGTGGCACGGCCATCCACAAAGGATTACGGAATCCTTGCTGTTCAGATGCAGGCTTTCTGTGATGTCAGCTATCTCTTCAAGGTCGGGCGCAAGGTCTTTCGTCCGCAACCCGGTGTAGACAGTGCGGTCATCATGATGAAACCGAAAAAAGAGTCTCCCGTTAATGACAGCGACGGGTTCCGGCGGTTTGTCCGCACAGCCTTTCATCAGCGAAGGAAAACCCTGCTGAACAATCTTAAAGAGTCCTACAGTCTTGATGGTGTAGAGAGCGAGACCCTCAAGCTCAGGGCCGAAGCGTTGAAAATTGAAGAGTTTTTCACGCTCTTCAGCCAACTTAAACCCCTTGAAAAGAAAAAAACAGCCCCATAGAGGTGCCACCAACCCTTTTTCAGGTGCAAACGTGTTCTACCGACAGGTAATAAATGTTCATTGCTCTGAAGTTTATTTTTTGTTAACATTATGTTTTACAAAATTGCCGAGCCAAATACAGCCGTGCGAAAATCAATGCAACTCCTCTCCAACAACACGCTCTCTTCTCATCCCGCAGAACCGTCTTCCCTTATTTTTTTAACACTTTTTTATTAACAGGGGATCACTCGTATGTCGCACTCTTTCAAAACTGTTTATCAACACTCCATTGAGGATCCGGAAGCATTCTGGGGTGAAGCCGCAGAAAAACTCCACTGGTACAAAAAATGGGACAAGGTGCTTGACTCAGCCAATCCGCCTTTTTATCGCTGGTTTTCCGGAGGCATCACCAACACCTGCTATAATGCACTTGATCGCCATGTTGATGAGGGGAGGGGAAATGAGACCGCAGTCATTTACGATAGTCCGGTAACAGGAACAAAGAAACAGTACACCTTCCGGGAGTTTCGTGACATCGTTGCTCTCTTTGCCGGAGCTTTGCAGTCAAGAGGAGTGCGCAAAGGTGACCGGGTCATTATCTATATGCCGATGATTCCGGAAGCAGTGGTCGCCATGCTTGCCTGCGCAAGAATCGGTGCCATCCACTCTGTGGTATTCGGAGGATTCGCATCACATGAACTTGCCATCAGAATTGACGACTGCAAGCCCAAGGTCATTATCTCTGCTTCATGCGGCATCGAACATAACAAGATCATCGACTATAAAAGGCTTCTTGACTTTGCCATTGAACTGGCTCACTTCAAGCCTGAAATCTGTATTATCAAGCAGCGCGACCAGCTCAAAGCCGAGCTGAATGAAGAGCGCGACCTGACCTGGAACCAGTCTCTTCTTGGTGCAGAACCAGCACTCTGCGTTCCGGTCGAATCATCCGATCCCCTCTACATTCTCTATACCTCCGGAACAACCGGCCAACCCAAGGGCATTGTTCGCGATCACGGCGGTCACATGGTGGCGCTGCAGTGGTCGATGAAACACGTCTACAATGTTCAACCGGGCGAGGTTTTCTGGGCAGCAAGTGATGTCGGCTGGGTTGTCGGCCACTCCTATATCGTCTATGCGCCCCTCCTTCAGGGCTGTACCTCTCTCATCTTTGAGGGCAAGCCGGTCGGAACCCCCGACCCCGGCACCTTCTGGAGAATCATCAGCGAATACAACGTTTCGGTACTCTTTACCGCTCCTACAGCATTCCGTGCAATCAAAAAAGAGGATCCGAACGGCAACTATATCAAGAACTACGATCTTTCAAACTTCAGGGCGCTCTTCCTTGCCGGTGAACGGGCTGACCCCGATACCGTCAAATGGGCAGAACAGAAATTGCAGGTACCGGTTATTGACCACTGGTGGCAGACCGAAACAGGGTGGGCTATTGCTGCAAACTGCCAGGGAATTGAACCCGGACCAATCAAGTACGGGTCGGCATCAAGAGCCGTTCCTGGCTATAACGTCCAGGTTGTCAATGCCGATCTTGAACAGCTTCCTCCCGGACAGATGGGCGATATCGTCATCAAGCAACCGCTTCCACCGGGCACCATGCTGACGCTCTGGAAAGCTGACAACCGCTTTGTGGAAACCTACATGAAGGAGTTCCCCGGTTACTACCAGACCAGTGATGCCGGATATATTGATGAAGATGGTTACATCTATATCATGTCGCGTACTGATGACGTCATCAACGTTGCAGGCCACAGGCTTTCAACCGGAGCCATTGAAGGGGCTCTGTGCGAACACCCTGATGTTGCAGAGAGCGCAGTTATCGGTGTACATGACGATCTGAAAGGACAGGTGCCGCTTGGATTCCTTGTTTTGAAGTTCAATGTCGATACTCCGCACAGCCAGATTATCAAACACGTCATCGAATATGTGCGCGAGAATATCGGACCGGTTGCCTCCTTCAAGAGTGCCATTATTGTCAACAGGCTCCCGAAAACCCGTTCCGGCAAAATTCTCCGCAGCACCATGCGCAAAATTGCCAACAGCGAAGAGTACACCATGCCTGCCACTATTGATGATCCGGTTATTCTCGACGAAATAAGAGAGGGCTTGCAAACCATAGGCTATGCCGTAAAAAGCAAATCAATCACAAAGGACGAATGATCAAAAAAATCGACCACATTGCCATTGCCGTTCAAAACCTTGAAAGCGCACTCGAAACGTTTCTGAACGTTCTCGGGTGCGACCCCAGGAGCGTCACCATTGAGGAGGTCCCTTCCGAAAATGTCCGGGTGGCTTTCATTCCTCTCGGTGAGAGTAAAATTGAGCTGCTCCAGCCCTTGAACAGTGAGGGCTCAATTGCGAAATTTCTCCAGAAAAACGGCGACGGCCTGCATCATATTGCACTGGCAACCGACGATATTGTAAAGGAATCAGAACGCCTCAAAACCGTTAATATCACCCCTCTCTCGGAGCCGAAAGAGGGCGCCGGAGGGAAAAAGATCCTCTTTCTTCATCCAAAGGAGACAAACAGGGTACTGCTTGAGTTTGCCGAGAAAAGTCACTAAATAATTGCGTTAAGCCGATTGTAACCAGTGAAACATTTTTATCTGCCTTTTGAGAAAAAAGAGGGGTTCAATTACTCACGGGAGTGTATTGAAAAATTGACGGAATACGAAAAGTATCAACTCTCCTTTCACCCCGAACGCCCCAGGCATCTTGATTATCTGACAGTTTTTGACGAAGCTGAAGAGTGTCTGCAAAACGATCTGCACGGCAGTTGTATCATCCAGACTCACCGGGCTGTGCTGCGCAATGGTCAGAACAGATGGTGGCCGGTCATGCTTATAGGGCAGCAGTCCGCCCCCACTTCGAATTTCAGTCTCATGCGCCAGCTCATGAGAAATCCGGAAGAGATTGCAAAATGGAATCAGGGGATGCCAACTCCGGCAGCATTTGAAAAAGCCATTCAGGCCATAGCACTTGCCGAACAGGAGAACCGTATCATCATCACGGTTATTGATACTGCCGGTGCCGATCCAACCGAAAAGTCGGAAGCTGGTGGCATAGCATGGAAAATCGGCCGCTGCATGCAGGCTCTCGCTGAAGCTACAGTACCAACGCTCTCGGTTATCATCAACCGGGGATGCAGCGGAGGAGCTATTGCATTGACCGGATGCGATGCCGTGCTCGCCATGGAGTACTCCACCTACATGGTCATCTCTCCGGAAGCCTGCTCCTCCATACTCTTCCGTACACGAGAGAAGGCCGGTCTGGCTGCTGAGATATCGCGCATAACAGCAAAAGATGCTCTGCAGAACGGTATTATTGATGACATCATTCTGGAGCATGAAGGTCCGGCGCACCACTTCCCGGAATCGGCCCTGCAATCCTTCAAGGGCTCCATGGCGAAATGGCTCGAAAAGCTCAGTAAAACACCCGCTTCCGAAATCTTCGCAAAGAGGATGAACCGCTGGGAAAATATTGGCCAGTGGGATACCATAACCGATGAGGAGATACTCGCCTTTGAAAAACCGGTCTCCTTCTTCATCCGTAAACCGGATAAAATCATGTTTGTGGCCCGCCATAAACGTTGTGTTGACTCTACCGGAAAAACAATACTTGACCCCGTCCTCTACAGCAAACTCTTTGCCGACAATTTTGTCTGTGAAACCTGCGGGCACCGCTATGTACGCCTGACCGCGCATGACTATATCGATCTGGTTCTTGACGAAGGCTCATTTACAGAGCATCCGGAGACCCGCTATATTGTCGACAAGGATATCCTGAACTTCCCGGACTACCGAAAGAAAATCAGTGAAGCACAGCATAAAACCGGAGCTGCATCATCCCTTATAACCGGGAATGCCACAATCGAGGGTGAGGAGGTTGTATTCTGCGCAACCAACTTCAATTTCCTCGGGGGGTCGTTCTGTATGTCAACTGCAGAAAAAGTGTGGAGAGCAAGCAAAATAGCTATTGAACGGGGTGTGCCGCTTGTCATTCAGGCTACCGGAGGAGGTGCAAGAATGCATGAGGGGTGCTCTTCAATGGTTGGTCTGCCCAAAATCCATGTTGCCATTTCAAGCGTTGAAAAAGCCGGTCTGCCGGTGATTACCATCATTACCGACCCTACGCTTGGAGGGGTTGCTATCGGCATAGGATCAAGGGGAATAAAGCTCTTTGAACATAACGCCGGAAATATCGGATTTTCAGGCAAACGGGTGATTGAACAGTATACCGGTCAACCGACCACAAAAGCTTTCCAGACAACCTGGTGGCTTCAGCAGAAAGGATTTGTTGAAAAAACCTCCCTGCCAACCGCCATGAAGTATAAAATCTCGGAAATTATCAGAGAACAGCGGGTTCTCTGTAACGGCAACACAAGTAAGTCGTATTGCTCGACTGTTGGTTAATGAATAATAATCGTAGTTATGACACAAAACCGGCCTGATTCACTTTTTCATGAGTTTCCGGGAGTCAGCGCAGATGTCTGGAAAAAAAGAGCGGTTACCGATCTCGGTGAGAGAGCTTTCGACACCATTGTCTGGCATACTCCTGACGGGTTTGATCTTGATCCATGGTATGCTCACCGGGAGCCAGCCACCCGGATTGATCTCCCGAAAACAAAAACAGCAAACACCTGGAAAAGCTGTCACCGGATTAAAGTTCTCGACCCGAAAGCGGCAAACCGGGAAGCCTTGAACGCGCTCAATCAGGATGCCTCAGCCCTTGAGTTCAACTTTTCCGACAGTGCAAACTGCTCCGGAGCAGGGCTCACCACTCTGTTTGCCGGAATTGAAACCTCTGCCATTACAATCTATTTTTCCGGCAACCTCCCCCCTCTTCATGATCTCCTTGAGACCCTCGCCTCTCTTTCAGGTTTCAATGCGTCAACAGGAGGCGTTCTTGCTCCTCTCCCCCCTGCATCCAAAGAGGTTGATTGCGCACTCTTTCAAACGAGAGAAGCTCTTCCGGGATTCAGCCTGCTCTGTGTTGATACCACCCGCTATCATAATTCCGGATCAACTGCCGCCCAGGAGATTGCGCTTGCGCTTGCAGGCACCAGCGACATCATGCACCGTTTTCTTGAGGCTGGAGTTCCTGCAGAGAGCATTGTATCGGCCATTGAACTGATCCTGCCGGTCGGCTCAAGCCATTTTACCGAACTTGCCAAACCAAGGGCACTTCGCGCGCTCCTTCCGCACCTCCTGAAAGCTTACGGTGCATCAGGTTTGACGTTGCCATCGCTCTTTGCCAGAACATCCGAAAGAAATCGATCACTGCTTGACCCCTATACCAATCTGCTTCGACTGACTACGGAGTCTGTTTCTGCGATTCTTGGAGGCTACGATACCCTGCAGATAGGCCGCTTTGACGATGGCCTTTCGGTAAACCCGGAAGTCGCCGCACGTATCACCGGAAATATTCATCTTGTGCTCAAGGAGGAGGCCTGGCTTGACCGCGTTGTTGATCCGGCATCAGGCTCCGACTACATTGAAACCCTTACAGGAAAGCTCGCAGCATCTGCCTGGAAAATCTTTCAGGAGATCGAAACAGATGGCGGCCTTGAAGAGGCGGAAAAAAGCGGCTGTATCACCGCTATGACTGCCAAATCGGCTATCCAGAGAGAGAGCTTGCTGAACAAACGCAAAAAGACCCTCCTTGGTGTTAACCGCTACCCTCTCGGGCTGACTGCCGAGCAGGAAAAAAATATCGAGGCAATAACCTTTGCCGCCGAACACTCGCCGGAAGGGAGTGAAACTGCTGCTTTTGAGAGGTTACGCCTCAAAACCCTCTCAGGAGCAACAATCCCCTCACTCTTTATCTGGACTCTTGGCGATTCTGCCACAAGCCTTCGGCAGGCGGCATTCTGCGAAGATCTGTTCAAATGCGGAGGATTCGTCGTCAACGGTGTTGCCTCACTGCCGGTTGAAGAGCCTTCATACGAAACAATCCTTCACTCCAGACCGGACATTGTGGTGCTCTGTATTGCAGAAAAGGATCCGGTTCCGCTGGCGGAAACTATCTGTAAACAGCTCTCCCTTCTTCAACCGGAATTGATAACCATCATGGCCGGAAAGCCGCCTGTAGAGGCAGAGCGCCTCTTCAAAGCCGGTCTCGACAGTTTTGTTTATACCGGCATCAACGTTCTTGACACGCTTACTTCCTGCCAACGTAAAACCGGAGTGCAATGAGACCGGACTTTTCCAGCATTGATATTTTTTCCACTCCGGAGCTTGCTCTTGTGAGTGAGAATCCGGTTCAGCCTGCAAGCTGGACAACAGCAGAAGGAATTGAGATCCAATCAACCTACAGTGAAGCCGATATTGAGCATGCCGGTCATCTTGACTTTGCACCGGGTTTTGCCCCATTCACTGCAGGACCATACTCAACCATGTACACCACCCGGCCATGGACAATCCGGCAATATGCAGGTTTTTCAACCGCCGAGGAGTCTAACCGCTTTTACCGGCAGAATCTTGCTGCGGGCCAGAAGGGGCTCTCAGTAGCCTTTGATCTGCCTACCCACAGGGGTTACGATTCCGATCACGAACGCGTCATTGGAGATGTCGGCAAGGCGGGCGTTGCTGTAGATTCGGTGGAAGATATGAAAATCCTGTTCGACCGGATTCCCCTCGGAGATATCTCGGTCTCCATGACCATGAACGGAGCGGTGCTTCCGGTGATGGCCTTTTATATTGTTGCAGCCGAAGAGCAGGGTGTCGGAGCTGAAAAGCTCAGCGGGACGATCCAGAACGATATTCTCAAGGAGTTCATGGTTCGCAACACCTATATCTACCCGCCTGAACCCTCCATGAAAATCATTGCCGACATCTTCCGCTATACCAGCCTCAGGATGCCGAAATTCAACTCCATCAGCATATCGGGCTATCATATGCAGGAGGCAGGTGCAACCGCCGATCTTGAGCTTGCCTTTACACTCGCCGATGGCCTTGAGTATATCCGCACCGGCCTCAAAGCCGGACTCGACATTGACGCCTTTGCGCCTCGCCTCTCCTTCTTCTGGGCGACCGGCATGAACTATTTCATGGAGATTGCCAAACTGCGGGCGGCACGAATGCTCTGGGCTAAAATTGTGCAGCAGTTCAATCCGAAAAGCCAGAAATCGCTGATGCTCCGCTCCCACTGCCAGACCTCCGGGTGGAGCCTTACCGAACAGGATCCCTTCAACAATATTACACGGACCTGCCTCGAAGCTCTTGCTGCTACGCTCGGCCACACCCAGTCACTGCATACCAATGCCCTGGATGAAGCAATTGCCCTGCCGACCCCCTTTTCAGCAAGAATTGCCCGTAACACCCAGCTCTACCTGCAGGAGGAGACCGACATCACCCGCAGCATCGACCCCTGGTCAGGCTCGGCCTATGTCGAATACCTCACCGGTGAGCTTGCCGCAAAAGCATGGAAGATCATCTCCGACATTGAGGATGCGGGAGGAATGGTCAAGGCAATTGAAAAGGGAATTCCGAAGCTCCAGATTGAAGAAGCGGCAACCCGCAAACAGGCACGAATTGACAGCGGCAAGGATATTATTGTTGGCGTTAACGGATACAGAACAAGCAGCAAAACCGATATCGAACTGCTTGAAGTCGATAACACCCTCGTGCTTGAACAGCAGATCAAACGGCTTGAAACAATCAAGCGTGAACGAAACAGCGAAGCTTGTGCAACGGCACTCAGGGCTATTGAAGAAAGTGCGGCATCAGGAGAGGGAAATCTGCTGGAGCTTGCCGTTGATGCCGCAAGAAAAAGAGCTACATTGGGAGAGATATCATCAGCCTGTGAAAAGAGTTTCGGTCGATACCGCTCAACCATCAGGCTCAACAGCAATGTCTACATGTCGCAGATGCACGATAACCCGCTCTTCAAAGAGTCACAGAAGCTTGCTGACCAGTTTGCTCTGATTGAAGGACGACGCCCGAGAATCATGGTATCGAAAGTTGGTCAGGATGGTCATGACCGTGGCGCAAAAGTGATTGCTGCCGGGTTTGCCGATATCGGTTTTGATGTCGATATCAGCCCACTCTTCCAGACACCCGAAGAGGTTGTACAGCAGGCGCTTGACAATGATGTGCATATTATCGGCATATCAAGCCTTGCAGCAGGCCATAAAACCCTGATCCCGAAAATCATTGAGCTGCTTGCTGCTCACGGACGGGAGGATATACTCGTCATCGCGGGCGGCATCATTCCTGAAAAAGATCACGATTTTCTCTATAAAAAAGGGGTCGCCGGCATTTTTGGACCGGGAACAGTCATTGCCGAAGCTGCTATCAAAATCCTGAATCTCCTTATCTCAAGTGTTGAAGAGTGACGAGCGAAGAGCACTATAAAAAGAGAAAGCCGCTTCACGATCCGGATGTCGAGACCATCGTTGCTGGCATCATGAATGGTAATCGGCAAATGCTCAGCCGTGCGATCACCCTTGTGGAATCGCAAAAACCCGCTCATGAGCATAAAGCACACGAGATTCTTGACCGCTGCCTTGCAAAAAAAACAGCCGCTCTCCGTATCGGCATAACCGGCTCCCCCGGAGCCGGAAAAAGCACCTTTATCGAGGCGCTTGGCGATGAGATTTTAAAGAGCGGTCTCACGCTTGCCATTCTTGCCGTAGACCCGAGCAGCCATCACTCAAAAGGGAGTATTCTCGGCGACAAGGCTCGCATGGAAAAGCTCTCCGGACGTCAGGATGTTTTCATTCGACCCACACCCTCTTCCGGATATCTTGGCGGCACCTCGCCAAGAACCCATGAGGCCATTCTGCTCTGTGAAGCTGCCGGATATGATGTAATACTGGTTGAGACGGTAGGTGTAGGTCAATCGGAGGTTCTCATAGAGTCGATGGTTGATTTCATCCTTCTGCTTATGCTTCCGGGCTCGGGAGATGAACTGCAGGGGATAAAACGCGGTATTATGGAGATCGCCGACAGCGTGGTCATAACCAAAACCGACGGTGATCAGGCCTCTATTGCCTCTGTGGCAAAAGCTGAATTTGAAGCCGCACTCATGATGCTTCCGGCCAAACACCCCTTCTGGCACCGTAATGTCCATCTCACTTCAGCCATCGAGAATAAAGGGATCAAAGAGGTGTGGCAGGATATTTTGGCATTTTTCTCGGAAATGCAAAAGCGTTCGCTGCTTGAAGAGAGACGCCGTCAGCAATTGAAGCAACTGCTCTATACCGTCGTTGAAGAGCGTCTGAAAAAAGAGTTCTACACCAGCCCTGAGGTTCTCCAATCAATAGAGCGTATTGAAGAGCAGGTACTCTCTGCCGAACTCAGCCCATTCAGCGGGGCCAAAACCCTTATGGATGCCTTTCGCAAGTAGCGGGATAGCGGAAACCACACGCCTTCACTCTTGTGCAAGGTGAACTACGGAACAAACACCATTCGAAAACCAACGTTGGGTTTGCGGGCGCCAGGGGTAGCTCCGATGCGATAAGCCGACCGGCAGTGCTCTGCAAAATCGTACCAGCTCGCACCGCGAAGAACACGGCTCGAACCATCTTCCGGCCCATCAGGATTGGTAACGGTACCAACTGCTTTACATTGCTCATAAAAAGTAACTCCATACCAGTCACTGCACCACTCCCACACATTGCCGTGCATATTGTACAACCCCCACGCATCAGGAGCAAAACTGTTCACAGCTACGGTGTTCTGTCGAAACACGCCTTTCTGATTATTGTTGTTGGGGTCCTCGCCATTATAGTTTGCCTGATCTGTCTTCAGGTTTTGGCCGGTATTGAAAGGGGTTGTGGTACCGGCACGGCAGGCGTACTCCCGCTCCGCTTCGGTTGGCAGGCGGAACTTCCTGCCGGTATTTTGCGACATCCAGTTGCAATAGGCGACAGCATCGTTCCAGCTCACATACAACACCGGATGGTTATCTTCACTCTGTGGCCGCACACTGCCTGAAACCCCGGAGCGCCAGTGCGTTCGTTCACCCGCTGTTTCAGCATCACTCTTGTATCCTGTAGCTTTGACAAATTTTCTGAACTCGGCGAACGTCACCGCATATCTGCTCATATAAAAGTCACTTACCCTTACTTGATGCTGAGTTTCATTCTCCTTCCTGCCAACTTCACCGAGAGGGCTTCCCATCGTAAACTCACCACCAGGTATCAAAACGAAGTTTTCAGGTACAACAACCATATTTGCTGCCATAGATGAGGTGCTGAACACCATCACTCCGGCAAGGGTAAGGGCTGGAATAATGGCAACCATCTTCCATTGCCGGGGCCTCCTGCCAGGCAGAGCATGCAGCAACAGACGAATCGTGTCGATAAACGCTGTAAAAGAGAAGGCATCACTCATTGCATTACTGCTCAACGGCAAAGCAATGCTCCGCAGGGAATTGGATTTTTTCATGGTGAGTCTCACTTTGCTGATTACAAAACAAAAGTCTCTTGATACACTCGAAATTACTATTTATCATTGAAGGCTATTTCCGGAACAGCGATTCTGCACGATGTGCTTTCACCTGTTGATGTAAACCACCCTAAAGCTACTCGATAAACTCCTTCTCATCTGTTTTGACTATCAGTACCGGACAATTTGCCTTTCGGACAACAGTCTCGGCAACACTTCCCATAATCAGACGGCTCAACCCCTTTTTGCCATGAGAGCCCATGATGACGAGATTGGCGTTGCATTCGTCGATTTTATCAAGTATCACATCAGCCGGATTGCCGATCTCCACCCCGCAGGAGGCCTTGAACCCCCCTCGAATCAACTCCTGCATGATAAGCTCAAGATCTTCCTGTGATGCTTTTTCAAGATCCGCTTCAAGAGGCACATAATTTAGTGAAATATCCACAGCCATAGGTCTTGGCTCCACCACACTCAACAGATAGATAGAGGCTCCCATCCCGAGGGAAAACTCCTTTGCATACTGTACAGCCTTGCGGGAAGCATCAGAAAAATCAACCGGACAGAGAATCGTATTAATCTTGAACATGATCGGAAGAGTTTAGGTTGACTGGGGCGGTATTGATTGCCTGTTTTCAAAGAAAGGTTTGAAGAGATCCATGGGAATGGGGAAAACAGTCGTAGAGTTGTTTTCTGCCGCAATATCCTTGAGGGTCTGGAGGTAGCGAAGCTGGATAGCTGCCGGAGAGGAGGAGATAATTGTTGCGGCATCGGCAAGTCGCTGCGCAGCCTGGTACTCCCCTTCAGCGTTAATGATAGCTGAACGGCGTTCCCGTTCAGCCTCGGCCTGTTTCGCCATCGCCCGGCGCATCCCTTCGGGAAGGTCTATCTCCTTAATCTCAACCTTACTGACCTTGACTCCCCAGGGCTCGGTATCCTTGTCGAGAATGGTCTGTATCCGGTCATTGATTTCGTCACGTTCGGCAAGCAAATTATCAAGCTCCCCCTGACCGCAAACACTGCGCAGGGTTGTCTGAGCCAACTGGGAGGTGGCAAAATGGAAATCAGCAACATCAACAATTGCCTTGATCGCATCAAGCACACGGAAGTATACGACCGCACTCACCTTTACCGATACGTTATCACGGGTAATAATGTCCTGGGGTGGAACATCAAGCGTCACGGTACGAAGATCAACCTTGACCATCTTGTCTACGGCAGGAATAAGAATGATAAGACCGGGACCTTTGGCTCCGATAATCCTGCCAAGCCGGAACACAACTCCCCGTTCATACTCCCTGAGAATTTTAACAGAAGAGGCAAGAAAAACTCCAAGCAGAATCAGAACCGTCATCAGATTGAATGTCAGCATGTCATCAGCTCCGTTTCATAGGGTTTAGTCGCATCTCATATAAGGGCACCTCTATTTATTTATTCCGAAACCCGATTACTGCGTTGGGTGGTGCTCGAAATCCTCATGTACTCCGTGTACACTCCGGTTTCTGTGCTCCATCCGCCTTGTCCTCGGGCTTCTCACGACAATAAATAGAGGCGCCCATAAGAACAATATAGCAATCGAATCGCGGATTAAATTAGCAGAGGGCCCATCGTTAATTCAGAGACGGCATAGTCCTTATAACCGTCTGTCGCTGCTTTACCTTGAGTTCTGACAAATCGGAAACGATACCGGCCGACTCATTGAGCAGCACATCTCTGTTCAACTCTTTTGTCGAGTCCTGATCCACAAACCACTGTTTTTCGATCCTTTTAATCGTCTCGATTTCAGACTTGAAAGCAGAATCCTGCAAGGAAACCACTTTTCGTTTTCGTATCTGATTAAGCGTTCTCTGATCCTGCAGATAGGACTGGTAAAGCGTGCTCCTCGTTGAGCGTTCAAGCTCCTTTTGACGGAGCTGGCCGATCTCTTCGGGCGTTATCTCGGAAGTAGGACGGTAAAATGAACGGGAGAGGGTACTCCAGGGCAGACTGCTTGTATAGGTATCCTCCCCTATGGTAGCGGTATCAATCATGGAGGGCATGAAAATATCGGGCACAACCCCTTTATGCTGAGTACTGCCACCTGATATCCGATAAAACTTTGCTATCGTGAGCTTGATCTGGCCGAGTTCAGGTTTTTTGACAAAAAATGAAAACGGTCTTGTAAGCTTGATAATACTCTGAACCGTCCCCTTTCCGAAGGTTCTCTCGCCAATGACCACGCCACGACCGTAATCCTGTATTGCCGCAGCTAAAATTTCTGAAGCTGATGCGCTGTAACGATTCACAAGCACGGCAAGTGGACCGCCGTAGAGTACCCGTCTGTCTTCATCCCTGAGAACCATTTTGCCACCGGTTGAATTGCTGATCTGCACCACTGGCCCGGTAGGAATAAAGAGCCCGGTAACGTTTACCGCCTCTTCAAGTGATCCGCCGCCATCGTCACGCAGGTCAATAACAATACCATCAACACGTTCGGTATTCAGTTCGTTGAGAATACGCGACACATCACGGCTGGTGCTGTTATAGTTACCGGTATTCTGCTGCTGTCCTTCAAAATCAAGATAAAATGAAGGGATGGTAATGACGCCTATCTTCTGACCATTCTGATGAATTATTCGCTTTCTTGCGGCCTGCTCCTCAAGATCAACCTTATCCCTCACCAGTGCAATGATTTTAGCCGGCCCACGCCCGCTCTGACTTGCAGGGAGGATTTTAAGACGCACAAGCGTACCTTTTTTGCCCCGGATCAGCTTGACCACATCATTGATTCTCCAAGCGGTTACATCAACAATATCAAGAGATCTTCCCTGACCGACACCGATAATCTTGTCACCCTTTTTCAGCAGATTGCTTCTGAAAGCAGGACCACCCGGAATAACCTCATTGATAACCGTATACTCGCTTTCAGTTTGCAGTTTTGCTCCGATTCCCTCAAGAGAGCGGCTCATGTCAATCTGAAAATTGGCATACTCATCCTGTGAAAAGTAGTTTGTGTGCGGATCAAAGGATGTCGTCACCGCATTGATATATGCCTGGAACGCGTCTTCCGGTTTCTGGCGAATCAAGAGATTAAGACGGTTTGTATAGCTCTTTGCAAGCGCAGCACGAACCGTGGCAGTTGTCTCACCGGAATATTTCTGGTTAAGCCACTGGTATTTCAGCTCTTTCTTCCAGAGATCCGTAAGCACCCGCCTGTCGGATGGCCATGGATCTGACTTCCGGTCAAGATCAAAGGTGTCGGGCGCAGAAAAGTTGAAATGGATGGTATCCGCCGCAGCCCTCATAAACCGCATCTTCTCTTTTGCTCGCTTGAGAAAAAAGTTATAGATGCCAAAACCTGCTGTGGGCTTGCCGGCAAGAAATTCATCATCAATTCTGGTGCCGTAAATCCTGCGGAGACTGGCCACCTCACTGGCAACAAAATAACTTTTACTGCCATCAAGATTATCGATGTAGCGATTGAAAATCTGTAGCGAGAGCGAATCATTGACCGCTACCTTTCTGTAATGATTTTGAAGAAGGTACTGGCTGATATATTTTCCTGCATCCTCCTGGGCATCAGTCGGGGTAAGCACCTGGGATGCCGGAGCAGCCTTGGCAGTGCCGAAAATCCCTGCGGACAAGGGCGAAGAACATCCAATAGTAACTGTGATGAAGAGCAGACTTTTTTTAAACATTTTCTGGTTTTGTGATCAAAGGTTGTGCTGCGACAGAGTTACAGTTCTTGAAAGGGAATGACAAAAGTATTATATTGGGCAACACCGGTTAACAGGTAGCAATAATCAAATATTTACTTACAAAAAATTCGTCCTAAAATACTAATAAAGGGAGAGGTTTCAATGCAAAAGAAAAAGATTAGTTATAAAGAACTTGGCCTTGTCAACAGTCGTGAGCTGTTTCAAAAAGCAGTGACTGGAGGATATGCCATTCCGGCATATAACTTCAATAATCTTGAGCAGATGCAGGCTATCGTCATGGCCTGCGCTGAAACTGCATCACCGGTTATTCTCCAGGTTTCAAAAGGAGCCAGAAGCTATGCAAATGAAACACTTCTCCGTTACCTTGCCCAGGGCGCTGTAGCCTATGCCGAAGAGCTTGGTACCCCTGTACCAATTGTACTCCATCTTGACCACGGCGACAGCTTCGAACTCTGCAAGGACTGTATCGATTCAGGATTCTCTTCCGTCATGATCGATGGTTCACATCTCCCATATGAAGAGAACATCGAACTGACCAAAAAAGTTGTAGCTTACGCACATGAAAATGATGTTACTGTCGAAGGTGAGCTTGGCGTGCTTGCAGGAATCGAAGATGATGTATCAGCCGCCCACCACACCTACACACAGCCGGAAGAGGTTGAGGATTTTGTTGCAAAAACCGGTGTTGACAGCCTTGCTATCTCAATCGGCACTTCACACGGCGCATTCAAGTTCAAACCCGGTGAAGACCCTAAAATCCGCCTTGATATCCTCACCGAAATCGAGCGTCGCATACCAGGCTTTCCAATCGTTCTGCACGGATCATCTTCCGTTCCTCAGGATCTTGTCAAAACCATCAACGAGCATGGCGGAAAACTGAAAGATGCAATCGGAATCAGTGAAGATCAGCTTCGTCTTGCAGCCAAGTCAGCCGTCTGCAAAATCAATATCGACTCTGATGGACGCCTTGCCATGACCGCAGCTATCCGCAAGGTGCTTGATGAAAAACCCGAAGAGTTTGATCCAAGAAAGTACCTCGGACCAGCCAGGGACTCTCTCAAGAAACTCTATATCCACAAGATCATCAACGTACTCGGCTCAAACGGCAAAGCCTGATACGAGATAATTGAACAGCAAGAGCAAAAGGGCTTCCGGAAGGGAGCCCTTTTTGCGTTTACGCTTGACGAAGAGAGGCTGTGCTGCTATCGAATTCCAAGAAACCGGAAGGCCGTATAGGCAAGCAGACCTGTTCCTGATTTAAGAGCCAGCTCTTCAGGATTGAAGGTTGGAGAGTGCAGGGTGTTCCCTTTTACCGGATCCGGAGTTCCGGTACCAATCTGCCAGAATGTTCCGGGACATACCTGAAGATAGTAGGCAAAATCCTCCGCCGTCATGAGCGGCTCACTCTCAATAACATTCTCACCTCCGAGATACTCACTGCAGATAGTCATGGCATCGGTCGTAACTGCCGGGTCGTTGTAGAGCACCGGATAGCCGGTGCGAATTTCCAGCTCGGCCGTTACACCGAGAGCTTCAGCGGTATGCATCACGGTATGGCGAAGCCGTTTGTGGAGAAGGGCTCGAACATCCTCATTCATCGTTCTCATGGTGCCCGACATGGTCACCTGACTGGGAATAACATTGGTGGCATTGCCGCCATGAATGGAGGCTATGGAGATAACCGCAGGTTCATGAGGAGGAACCACCCGGCTCACAAGATGCTGAACCGCTGTAATGATATGCGCAGCACCAAGCACCGGATCGGCAGCTTTGTGAGGAGCCGAAGCGTGCCCTCCCTGCCCTGTCACGGTAAAGTAGAGTTCATCGGCAGCAGCCATAAAGCTCCCCTTGCAAAGGGCTACCTGACCGGTTTGAACGTTCGGAAAACAGTGCTGTCCAAAAACAGCCACGGGATTGAACCGTTTGAAAAGACCGGCGTCAAGCAGCGGCTTTGCCCCTCCGGGTGCTTTTTCCTCGGCAGGCTGAAAAACAAGGAGCACATCCCCCTCAAGCTCACCTTTCATCTCCTCAAGAATTTTTGCGGCGCCAAGCAGCATGGCTGTATGCATATCATGACCGCAGGCATGCATTTTTCCATCCTCAAGTGAACAGAACCCGTGCCCATTGGCTTCCGACAGCGGCAGGGCATCAATATCGGCCCGCAAGGCAACAAGCTTCCCTCCCGGTGACTTGCGCCCGCCACGAATAACTGCTACAACTCCGGTTTCAAGCAGGGGCGGTTCAGGAGTAATGCCAAAACCAAGAAGAGTCTCTTTAATGAACGCTGTTGTTCTCACCTCTTCATAGGAGAGTTCGGGATGACGATGTATCTCACGACGCAGTTCAACGACATCAGAAAAAATCTCATCGGCACGCTGCCTGATCCTCTCAGCAAGAGCGGTTGAAGGTTCTGTATTCATAAACAATAGTTATTCGATTGAACACCGCCAGAGCCATGCGGAAAAAGTGACAAGCATCACCAATAACAGACCGATTCCGAAGAGAGGGGTGTGAGTGGCAAGATCCAACCCTTGATTGGATAATATATAAAGGGTGCCGCTATTTATTTGTTCAAAAACCAGATTATTGCGTTGTGCAGAGCCCCCAATAAACTATAAAGTTGCTTGCTGATTCTACCTTCTATTCCGGCTCTCTTGAGCTTCGTTGTCAGTCAGCCACCAGTTCATCTTTGTGCAGCGCTTCTGGCGGGTTGATCCGGCGCTCCACCCGGTGTTTTTTTGCATGTCGGGTGGAGTGTGGAAGGAGCGCCTGTAAGGACACCGGGTGTATCCTGTTTAATTGATTGCTCTTGTAACCGAGATAATTCCCCTGATCTGGTTTATTTCATACCCTGTTGCCCGATCTTTCGGATATACCTCTTTCAGCTTCTCTTTGATCTCTTTCGTGATGCTCTCCTCTTTGCCGTGACAGAGCAGACACTCCTTGCCTGTTTTCAGCCCTTTGGCATATCTGAAATATTGCTTGCCATTGATGTCAATAATCTCTCCCTTCTCCAGAACCGCATCGCTATTCGCAGCCAGCCCCTCTTCAAAGCCTTTGATTGCTCTCTTTTCCCATTTGTCCGCACTGCCCTTCGGGTTTCTGTTCTTCAAGCTTACCCGTTTAATATCCCAGCCTGTTTTTTCACTTGCCGCTTTGGCCATTGCCGGAGCTTTGATGCTGCACACCTCTATCGCTTTTACGGCTCCATTGGTGGCAATTTCACCAACAAGCACCGATTTTAACTTCTCAGGCATGGGGTCAACAACCTCCCTGGTTGTCTTCATGAGATCAGGGAGCCGTCTATCCTCCGCTTTATGGGCATCCTCTGCGATGCAGGTTAACGGCAAAAGGGTCAGGGTGGCGATAAGTGCAATTTTTTTCAATGGTTCTGTTCCTTGCATTGTCTGGTTATTAGATTTTTTATTCAAAAAATGCGACACTTATTATAAGCATATGCCTGATAATATACAGATTCCTCTATAAATTATTATGAATCCCGACCGAGTCGGGGTAGCTATCCTTCGTTTATTTCTGTTCAATAAACACTAATGCCGATTCCTTTTGCTAAATCTCTTCCGGGCTGCAAATACTTGGATTGAAGAGCTATTACAAACTCTACAAGCACAACAAAAAAACCATCCGAACAGCAGCAACTCCAAAAAAATTAGTGATTTACCTTACGTCCCATGGATACAGTGCCGAGTTGAAGATTTTGAACTACGAAATCACACGAAAAGGCTCGAAAGGAAAAGGGTAAATCTGGCTGGTTTTAGCGTATATTTATTGAGCAAAAGTTGTGATCCTTGCTCTCGTTTTTGGTAAGTGTGCTTGTGTAGATCAATAAAATCAAAAGGAAGTCTCACATGTCAAAGATTGTTTCTCTGGTTGTGGCTGTAACCCTTATGCTTTTTTCGTTTACAGTCCAGGCTGCCTCAAAATCAACCGCACTCAAACTCGATCCTCAGATTGCCCTTGGCTCGTATAGAATGATTGCTGAAGATCATCTGGGGGGCGTTTTGCGCACAGCAAGAGTGATTGCATTGACCCCGGAAGCTCAGTCAGCCAATTGGCAATCAGTCAAGCCTCTGCTTGATCGCCTGAGTAGTGACCTTGCTACCGATGCAACGGTATGGTTTGCGCTTCCTAATGGCAGTTATTTCTCAACAGAAACAGGCGGGGTAAGCGATCAGAATCTGAAGGATCGCCTGTACTTCCCGAAGCTCCTCGCCGGTCAGGATGTTTCGGGTGATCTGGTGATCAGTAAATCGACCGGTCACCGATCAATAATTGTTGCCACTCCGGTGATGGTGAATGGAAAAGTTGTAGCCGCCGTTGGGGTTTCGGTAAGGGTTCGTCTGTTGTCCGGACTTCTTGAATCGGATATCAAATTACCGGAGAACACCTATTACTATGCACTTGATCCGACGAACAAGATTGTTCTGCACAGAAACGTCGATCGCCTTTTCAAAAACGTCAGTGATGTTGGAGATGAAAGCCTGGGAGAGGCATTCCAAGCCATTATGAACAAGGATCATGGCCGCTTTAACTACACACTTAACGGTAAAAAAATAAGCTCGATTTTCCTGAAATCCCCGACTCTTGGCTGGTATTTCTTTATCGCTCAGGAGATAAAATGATTTTTCAGGAAGCATGCTCGTCACTCCGAAACCTTCCGGTAACGGTTGACGGCAAGGGCGAGCATGAGAGCAGCGAAGAGGGTGAGGATCAGGAGCGGGATCGCGATTTCGGCAATACCGGAGCCTTTGAGCATGACGCGGCGCATAATATCGACAAAGTGGCGGACAGGATTGAGCATGGTCATGATCTGGGCCCAGTGAGGCATGCTTTCAATGGAGGTAAAGAGGCCGGAGAGAAGCGTGAAGATAACCATGAAGAACCAGGCGATAAACATGGCCTGCTGCTGGGTTTCGGTGACGGTTGAGATGAGAAGGCCCATACCGAGCACAACCAGCAGATAGATTCCTGCAACAAGGTAGACAAGAGCATAGCTGCCAAGCATCGGCACATGAAACAGAAGTCGGGCAATCAGCAGCCCGACACTCAGCTCCCCGAGGCCGATAATCCAAAGCGGAAGCAGCTTGCCGGTGATAAACTGATAGCGCTTGATCGGGGTAACATTGATCTGGTCGATGGTGCCGATCTCCCGCTCCCGCACCACATTCATGCCTGAAAGAAAGAGTCCGATGAGAGTGACCAGAATCACAATGATGCCCGGCACCATGTAGTGGGTGTACTTCAGCTCAGGATTGTACCAGCTTGAGGAGACCATGCCGATCTCCCCCGCCACCTCAACCGCCCCCGAGGGAATCAGACGCTTCAGCTCCCCTTGATTGAAGTCGGCAACAATCTCGCTGGCATAGGTCTGGATCACTCCTGCCGAAAAACCATCCTCGGCGTTGATCATGAGCTGTACAGGAGCGTGGCCGGTTGTAACAAGATCACGCTCGAAACCGGAGGGAATGACAAGAACCAGATCGGCATTGCGCCGAACAAGCTCGCTCTGGCTCTCCTTGTCTGAAGCGGAGTAACCAGTCAGGATAAAGTAACCCGAAGCGGTAAACTTTTCGGCAAGTAACCGCGATGTTACCGAGTGGTCTCTGTCCTGAAGGTGAAAGGGTACCCGAGAGATGTCAAAGGTCGCCGCATAGGAGAGAATCACGAGCTGGATGAAGGGCAGCACAAAGATGATCGGGAGCATCCCCCTGTTGCGGAATATCTGCAGAAACTCCTTCTGGAGGATGAAAAAAATTGTTCGCATTACTGAAGTCTTATTTTGAACTTCTTGATACTTGCCACGATCAGGATGGTGCTCATGGCCACGAGTACCAGTGTCTCCTTCCAAATGTAGCTGAATCCGGCGCCTTTGAGCATGATGCCCCGCACAATAATGAGATACCATTTAGCGGGGATGATGTTGCTGATCATGCGCAGGGGCAAAGGCATGCTGGCTACCGGAAAGATGAAACCCGAGAGCAGGATAGTCGGAAGCAGCAACCCTGCAAGGGCAATCATCATGGCAACCTGCTGTGAGGAGGTGACCGAGGAGATAAAGATGCCGAGAGAGAGCGCGGTGACAATAAAGAGCAGCGACTCCAGCAGCAGAAGCAGCAAACTTCCCCTGCACGGGACACCGAAAACAAGGGCGGCTACGGCAATGATGGTCAGAACATTGATGAAGGAGAGGAGAAAGTAGGGTACAACCTTGCCGATAATGATCCCGGCGGGGCGAAGCGAGGAGACCAGCAGCACCTCCATCGTGCCGCTCTCTTTCTCCCGCGTGATGCTGATCGAGGTCATGAGCGCAGAGACCAGCATAAGAATGAGCGCCATCAACCCAGGCACAAAGAGATCAACGCTTTTCAGTTCGGGATTGAAAAGCATAAGGGGAACCGCCACAACCCCAGCCTCCATTCCGGATCCTTGCACTGAGCTGTTCCGGAAATCCTGCAAAACAGCGGCTGTATATCCGGAGACAATGCGCGAAAGATTAGGATTTGAGCCGTCAGTAATCACCTGCACCTCTGCCCTCCCATCCCGCTGGAGGCGGCGGGCAAAATCCGGTTCAAAAACAAGCGCTTCAGTTATGCTTCCGGTGGAGAATGCATCCTCAATCTCCTTCTCCGAGCGCACCTCACGGGAGAGGATAAAATAGCCAGACGAGGCAAATTTGCTGATGATCGCGCGCGTAACCGCGTCGCGGGATTTGTCATACACACCGAGTTTTACATCCTGAATCTCGTTGCGAATGGCGAAACCAAAAAGGAGCAACTGAATGAGCGGCATGCCGAAGAGTATGACCGCCGTTCTGCGGTCGCGAAAGATGTGGTAGAACTCCTTCTGAAGAAATCCCATAAAACTCAGCATACCATTCACTCCCTCGGTATCCTTACAGGACAGCCCGTGTCCACAAATATCAATAGTGTCTTAAACAGATTTAGTAGTCCGAGTGATCGGAAGGGCATGGAATTACATCTCAGTATGAAGAAGTAAATCGCACCGAAATAATCAAGCGCTCTTCTTTTCGTGCCTTTTCACTATCGGAAGAAGTGACCGCAATGCCTCGTTCACAGAGTCATGGTCAGGAAAATATTTAGCCACATCCGGATCAATTACAACGACATTGGTTCCCTCAGCATATTTTGCTGAACACTTACCCCTTACGCCTTTGCTGAAGTCATATTCTTCGAGCATATCAGGATCATCCGGCATTACTTTCATACTGTAACCTCTCATTTTTTGTCGCCTTTCTGGCGCTAATTATTCGAATATCATCACCTCGCTCCGTATGCACAACAATTAACAAACGGTTTTTGTGCGAGGTTCCAATGACAACAAATCTTTCCTCATTTTCAGAATGCAGGGGATCATGAAGTGTCAATGACAGAGAATCTCCAAAAACTGTACTTGCCTCAACGAAAGAAATTCCATGTTTTTGTTCATTACTGAGTGCTTTTTGGCTATCCCACTCAAATGAAAGCATGTTTAACTATTTTAATAAAGCGTTTAGCGAACGTTTATCCCGGCAACCGAATGACAACATTTCAATTGTTTTAATTATACGCAAAATATCACAAGCGCTGAAATCACCGAAAGAATAACGGTGTGATTGATGCATGAACTACGCATAACCGGTTCATTTAAAACGTTTTGTCATGTCTGGCCAGATTGATAAACACCTCGTTCATGCTCTCTACTCCGTGCTGCCGCTTTAACGCTTCAGGAGTGTCAAGTGCAGCCACTCGGCCATCAACCATGATCGAGATGCGGTCGCAATACTCGGCTTCATCCATGTAGTGCGTTGTCACAAAAACCGTCACGCCCTTTTCGGATGCCTCGTAGATCATATCCCAGAAGCGCCGCCGTGTTATCGGATCAACTCCTCCTGTCGGCTCGTCGAGAAAAACGATTTTCGGCTCATGCAAAATAGCCACGGAAAAAGCGAGCTTCTGCTTCCATCCGAGAGGCAGTGAACGAAGGAGTGTATTGGCTGCATGCTGCAAATCAAGAGTCTCAAGCAGCTTCGCACTCTTCTCCCTGATTGCCGTGTCGGTGAGGCCGTAGATTCCTGCGAAAAAACGGATGTTCTCTTTCACCGTCAGGTCATCGTAGAGCGAAAATCGCTGGCTCATATAACCGATGTTCCGCTTCACCTTCTCGGACTCGGTGTAGAGGTCAAATCCTGCAACAGAAGCTGCTCCAGTTGAAGGCGTGAGCAGTCCGGTCAGCATCCTGATTGCGGTGGTCTTGCCCGCACCGTTTGCGCCGAGAAATCCGAATATCTCCCCTTTGTCGACCGAAAAGCTTAACTCGTCCACTGCAATAAAATCGCCGAAGCGGCGGGTAAGCTTGTCGGTAAAAATAACCGGCTTAACCATCAGGCTCTCCGGTTTTCGATTCCATAAGCGCCATGAAGGTGTCCTCGATTCCGGGAGTTATCCGCATAACCTCGACCTCCGTAAAACCCTGCCGCTGAAGTGCCTCAAGCAACTCATCAGGAGTTTGCCCAGGGCATTTGGCGGTATAGTGAACCGCACGGCCAAAGGCATAGACAGAGTGCGCTTCGGTTGTAGATCGCAGCCAGGTTATGAGCTGCCATGTTTGTCGGGCACGGATGGCAAAGAGGGGCCTGCGGAAAAGGGTGGTGATGGCCGAGGGAGTTTCAACGGCAAGAAGACGCCCCTCCTGCATAAAGGCTATACGGTCGCAGAGCGCCGCCTCATCCATGTAGGGAGTGGAGACAAGCGTGGTAATCCCCTGCTCCTTCAAGCGGCCAAGCATCTGCCAGAACTCCGCGCGCGAGATCGCATCGACACCGGTGGTCGGTTCATCAAGCAGGAGCAGCTCAGGCCGGTGAACCAGTGCACAACAGAGCGCAAGCTTCTGCTTCATCCCTCCTGAGAGTTTACCTGCCCTCCGGTTTTTGAAGGGCTCAAGCTGGATGTAGATATCACGGATAAGCTCGTAATTCTCAGAGATAGTGGTACCGAAGATGGTGGCAAAAAAACGGAGGTTCTCCTCAACCGTCAGATCCTGATAGAGCGAAAATCGACCAGGCATGTAGCCGATCCGGCGGCGGATGTTGCGGTATGAATCCACCACGTCAAGCCCTGACACTTCGGCTTTACCACCGCCCGGCAAAAGCAGGGTGGCAAGAATTCTGAGCAGGGTTGTCTTGCCTGCCCCGTCAGCGCCGATAAAACCAAACAGCTCTCCCTCATCTACAGAGAGCGTCATCTCCTGAAGCGCCTCGACAGCGCCAAACCGCTTTGAGAGTGCGGAGAGCTGAACTGCCCGTTTAGCGATACTCACCCAACGCGGGTTCCACCTTTTCCCGCTATCGGAACATCCTGCAACTCCTCCTCCGAACTCTTTTCTCCTGCGGGCTCTGCACTCTCCTCTTCGTTGACGATCTCCATCAACTCATCAAACTCACTTGACTCTTCTGTTGACATGTTAACTGCATGGATTGTAGTTACCGAGAAAAAATGTATCGACATACTCCGAAAATGTTCAGAAGCGGTTTTTCACCCGCCTTTACCACCGGCTTTTCCCGTCAGTGGAATTTCCAGCTCCTGCTCCTCTTCACTCTTTTCTCCTGCGGGCTCTGCACTCTCCCCTTCGTTGACGATCTCCATCAACTCATCGAACTCATTTGACTCTTCTGTTGACATGATAGTAATTCTTAATTGACAGTTAGCACCCTTGACAGATTTCAAGTTTTTGGCACCTCTATTAATCTATTCTGCGATTCGATTGCTTCATTAGGCGGTGCTCGAAATCCTCAAGTACGCCGTGTACATTCCGGTTTCTGCGCTCCGTCCGCATCGCACTCAAACCGCTCACGACAATTAATAGAGGTGCCCTTTTGATTACTTTATGTGGTGGGACGCCTCACCCTGCGCTTGTTCCACCTCTCTTGAGAATTGGCGTTTCCGGCTCCTCCTCCTCTTCACTACCTTCCCCCTGGGGAACTGCGATCTCCTCTTCATTGACGATCTCCATCAACTCGTCGAACTCATTTGACTCTTCTACAGACATGGTGCTGTTATTTTTGAGTTAGGAAAAACGTGCAAACCGCACAACAGGAAATGTAAGGAAAGATTCTTCTAACAAGCAGCAAGAGCTTGTTTTATATCGCTATTAATACCATCCTGGTCACAATGCTCGCTTCTGCAAGCGCACTTCACCCGGCATACCTATCTTGAGCATGCCATCGCGATTCTGAAGCAGCACCTTGACCGCATAGACCATACTGACCCGCTCCGCTTTAGTCTGAATGATTTTGGGAGTAAACTCCGCCTTTGAAGAGATCCAGGAAATTGTACCCATGAGCACTTTTCCGTCGCTGGCGGCTCCATCCACCGCCACATCAACAACCTGACCGATCTTCACTTCCGAAAGCTGGGCACCGCTGAGATAGACCCTGAGATAGATGCGCTCAAGATCAGCGATCCGGTACAACGCTTTTCCTGATGAAGCAAGCTCTCCCTGCTCGGCATATCTGGAGAGTACCACACCGGTAACCGGGTTTCTGACTGTGCATTTGCGGAGCTGGTCATCTATCCGGGAAAGAGCAGCATCATGAGCTTTGATCTCGGCAGAAAGTGCGGGATACTCGGCCTCAAGAGATCCTCTCTGCCTCTCAAGTACGGTGATCCGGTTCTCAAACTCCTCAAGCTGCCGTGTGGGTACCGCCCCTTCACTGACCAGCCTCCTGTAGCGATCACGGTCACGAATCAGGTTTGATCGCTCCTGTTGCAGCACGCTGATTTTAGCACCGAGTCCGGGCGCTTTTGCCACAAGAGCCTCCCGTTCAGCCTTGAGCTGCATCCTCGAGTAGTGGAACTGCGTGGTATCAATAACAGCGGTAATCACCCCTTTCTGCAGGGTAGAGCCCTCCTCAGCATCGAAGTGCAGCAGCCTGCCGCTTGATTCAGCCGACACAACAACCTCGGTTGCTTCGAAATTGCCGTATCCATCAGCCTTGTCATTACTGTGGCAACCGGAAAAGAGAAGCGTGAAAAGCAGAGAGATGGAAGCTCGCCTTACCCATGCATCAAGTCGGAACATTTTTTAACAGGAACAGGTTAGCCAAAGTTTGCCCTTCTATTTAAAATACCCTTTTCACATTCCGGGAAAGGCTTTTGTGATGTCAGAGTTATCAAGCTGCTCTTCGCCTCTCACGGAGTGAACCCGAGGCCCTGTTCTTCAAATGTAATGGCAACGTGATTGATTACCAAGCTCCTCAATCCGGAGTCAACGCGCCACAAGCCTTAATGTTTCGATTCCAGTGTGCAGAGTATTCTTGTATTGAGCTATTTTTACTCATTAGAGTCTCTTGAAGAAAAAAAGCGCTCCTAACTTGAATTATCTCAAGTTATTGAAATAAGGGATATTTATACGTTATTTCAGTTTAACCTGAATTGAAATCAATAACCATATATCGAAAAAAAGATGACGGCAAAAGAGAGAGTACTGGAAGTCATGAAAAAAGAGGGATCACCCATGAACGCAGGGAAGATCACCGAAATCAGTGGCCTTGAACGCAAAGAGGTTGACAAGGCAATGAAAGATCTGAAGGATGAAGGGGTGATTATCTCTCCGAAACGCTGTTTCTGGGAGCCGGCATAAGGGCCTCACTGGTTGTAATGCCTCTTGTTTCTGAGATAAAACTATCCTGAAAGGCAAGCGCTCCATGAACAAAACACCGAAAAACATCCGGCAACACACTGAATCCGGGGTTAAGGGGTTACTTGTAACTGCCCTGGAGAAGGCCAAAAATCTTTGCCCGGCGTTATTTACCCGGCACGGTGTAGAGGAAAAAGCGCAGAAAGAGCATGCATCCCTGAAGAACAGAGCAAGTGACGGGACGGGTATCAAGCCCACAAACGAGTGGCAGGAGTTGGTTATCAATGCGCCTATTCTGCTACTGGAGGAGGGTGTAGATAAGGAAAGAGCTTTTGAACTGCTGCTCCACGAATGCTGCTCGGCCAACAGCGGAATTGACGAAAAAAGTGCATTCAGGAGCCTGCTGGAACGTGAAGCTCAAGGCGCCACATTTGTAGGCTCTGACATTGCCATACCCCATGCAAGACTTGAGAGCATAAAACGGGCTCTGGTTGTTATCGGTGTAAGCAAAAAGGGTGTTGTTGACCGGCACTCAGGAAACTCGGCCCGGATAATCTTCCTCCTCCTGACTCCATCTTCTGACCCGAACAGCCATATAAGAATGCTCGGAGTGATTACAAGATTGGCATCCGACAAGGAGTGGCGCACAAAGACAATACGTGAAGCTGAACGGGAAAAAATCAGATAGAGGGCGCTGTTCCGGATAAAAAAAGCCCCCTCAACCAAAGGCGAAGGGGGCTCTTTTTTTAAAGTAAAAACAGGTTACTTTTTAGGCGCAATAGCTGATGATACACTCTGGAGTACATTGTTCAGTGTACCGGCAAGATTGGTCGCTAAATCAGTAACTGTTTTTGCAAGTGGTTCTGCAATCTGTGACACGGTTTTGATACCGCTGTTCAGGGCATCAATCTGGAGCTGAAATACCTTACCAATAGTATCAGTAAGACTATTAATAGCGCCGGAGAAGTCAACATTTACGTTTGATCCGTTTGACATGGCTGTATTGGTTTAAGTTATTGAGATGGACGAAAAAAACAATTTCGATGTCCCATGTATATTGTTGTATATAAAATATACTATTTCATCAAATACAACTAATTGATTGTTACGTTTTTTTTTAACAATCCCGCATTTACCAACGTCCGAAATAATCCTCTATACCCTTATATAGCTGTTATTTGGCTCTCTATTTATAACCAAAGGAATGATCTCCGGGCAGAAGTTTATTTGTTTTTTTTATTATCATGGAGAGGGAAAAGCTTGTGTATCCACAGCAAAAACAGCTCATTCTGCATGCATAAAAAAATCCCTGTTTTGTTGAACTTGCACGATGAGCATGGAAGGGGATAATTATTTTTTTTGTAAACCCGCAGAAAATCATTAACAATCGTTAATTCAAGCAAAAGAAAACAAACATAAATAACAGTCGCTAACTATGGGAAGTATCGCAAAAAAACTGACCGACCTGATCGGTAACACTCCGCTGCTTGATCTCGGCAATTTCAGTCTTGAGAATGGTGCTGCCGCATCGATTATTGCCAAACTTGAATACTTCAATCCTGGGGGTAGCGTCAAAGACCGAATCGGGTTTGCCATGATTGAGGATGGAGAGAAAAAGGGAGCCATCAACAAGGATACCGTCATCATTGAACCAACCAGCGGCAACACCGGTATTGCCCTTGCATTCATTGCCGCAGCCAAAGGGTACCGCCTGATTCTCACCATGCCTGAAACCATGAGTATTGAACGCCGCAACCTGCTCAAGGCTCTTGGTGCGGAACTGGTTCTTACTCCCGGACCGGACGGGATGACCGGCGCAATAAAAAAAGCCGAAGCACTTCACGCAGAAAACGCAAACTCTTTTCTTCCCCAGCAGTTCAAAAACCCTGCGAATCCTGAGATCCACCGAAAAACCACGGCTGAAGAGATCTGGAAGGATACCGATGGAAAGGTTGATATTTTTATCAGCGGTGTCGGTACCGGCGGCACCATTACCGGTGTCGGAGAGGTGTTGAAGCAGCGTAACCCTGATGTCAAAATTGTGGCCGTTGAGCCGTTCGACTCCCCTGTTATATCCGGAGGAAAACCAGGACCACATAAAATACAGGGCATCGGTGCCGGCTTTATTCCTGATATCCTCAACAGGGATATTATTGATGAGATCGTTCTTGTTAAAAACGAGGATGCCCTTCGCACCGGGCGCACGCTCGCCCGCACAGAGGGGCTTATTGTAGGTATCTCATCGGGAGCTGCCGCATATGCAGCCTTGCAGGTCGCTCAGCGTGAAGAGAACAAGGGGAAAAATATTGTTGTCATTCTGCCTGATACCGGCGAACGCTACCTTTCGACCCTCCTCTATCAGTTTGAACCTGAAGAGAACAATTTATAACCCATCCATCCTTTCAATGGACATGAAGAAGCATGACTAAAAAAACCATGCTTCTTCATGATACCATCACATCCTTACGGTTTCAGTATTTTTGCAAAGAGTGAGCAACCTCTCCATTTAATTCGAAAAAGCCTGCCGGAGTCTCCTCCTTTATACCTGATCAAGAGATGCCGGTGGATCGGTTTTTGTCAGAATACCATCAGCAACAAGTTTTTCAATCGCCTTGGAAAGCTGATCATGTGTTCTGAGCAGTGCCGGAACTGAAAGTGCCAGCGCTGCTACCGGACGGATATTTGCCTTCTCATCTTCGACCTGAAGAATGTTGACAATATCAAAACGAATAATGCCATCAATAAGCGTGATGTTGGCGATTCCGTCGGCATAGATGGTCTGCATGCTTTTTTCTCCCTTTAACTGGTTGTGGTAATGAGATATCGTGAATTGTACAAAAATTATTTTGCTGCCGAAAGCCACCTGTTGAGCTGATCAATCTCTTTTTCAGTGAGAACTCCTGCTCTCTGCTTGAGCATCAGATTATTAAGAATATACTGATACCGTAATTTGGCAAGATCACGCCGGGTTGTAAGCAGCTTCCACTCTGCATCAAGCACATCCACATTGCTGCGGATTCCAGCTTCGAATCCCTTTTTTGTTCCGGCCAGAGCAATTTCTCCTGATTTAACCGCCTGTTCGTAGGCCTGAATCTGGGCAATGGCGGTAAGCACAATATTGTAGTACTTACGTATATCCGATTCAACTCCCCGCTCCTTGCTGCTGAGATCTTCGACGGATTTCAGACTCTTGGCATGCGCCTGGCGTATTGCTGCGCTGGCGTAACCTCCTGTATAGGTGGGAACACTCAATTGCAAACTGATCGAATAGGTATCGTAGGTCGATCCTATTGAGTAGTTGTTGTCACTCTCGGAATAGTTTTTTCCGCCGACAAGGTCAATCGTCGGATAACGGGTCCACCGCTGTTTATCGACCTCGCGTTTTGCAATCTGAATCTCCTGGCGGGCAGCCACAAGTGCAGGATTGGACGTTCGAGCCAGTTCAATCCACTCATCAACGCTCTGTGGTTCCGGTTTGGATAGAACAATCTTCGAAGGGATCAGCCTTGAGAGCCCTTCCGGATAGACCCCGGTCAAATCTTCCAGCTCCCTGCGACTGTACTCCACAGAACTTGAAATATCAACCCCCTCTGCAAGCGCAATATCATAGCTCGCCTGCGCCTCATTGATTTCGGTAATCGTACCGAACCCGTTCTCATAACGACGTTTTGCCTGGCGATACTGCTCAAAAGTCGCTCGGGTGTGTGCCTGGCTGAACTGGAGGTTATCCTCGGCAAAAAGAGCGTTGCAGTATGCCTCGGTCACCCGTACAATCAGGCTTGCCTCTTCACCCTGAAGTTCAGCATCACTCTTGGCCGCAACAAACTTTGATTGCTGATATTCAGCCAAATTTGATAGGTTCAAAAGCGGTTGACGAACCGTTACGCCGTAATTGATTGTATTGTAATAATCTACAGGTGTGTACCTGCCAAGGTATCCATGCTGCGTTGAGCTGCGACCACGCGAAGCACTCAATCGGACGTTGGGACGCAATTTAGATCTTGCTTTTCCGATCTCTTCCCTGTAGATCAGATTATCGGCCTTGGCAACACGGAAACGGGCATCGTAGGTCAGGGCATTCTGATAGGCCGTCAGGAGATCAAGAGGAGCCGCAAAAACTGTCCGGGCAGCAAACAGCACTCCAACAGCCATCAATAGACTCACCTGCTTTATCATCGGTACGTTCACGTCATGTTTCGTTATACATGCAATACTTTTAAGCAACCTCACCATTGAACCTACTCCTCTTTCATGGAGACCATGATCTTCTTCACTAAAGGATCAATCAGATAGAGCAGAAGTGAGCGCTCCCCTGTCTTGACAACAACAATGACCGGCATTCCGGGCTGCATCTGCCGATGACCAAGCGATTTCATTCCCTCCGACGTCACCATAACCCGGGCAAGATAGTAGTTGGCCCCCGGCTGCATGGGATTCGTCTGGGGTTCGGTTATAATGTCTTTTGAGACTGACTCAACAACACCCTCTACAACAAGCTGAGGGGAGTGTGCAAATGCCGAAAAGCTGACATCAACCGGAAGAGCTTTATGGATACTGTCAATAAGATGGGGAGCCACCTTGGCATCAATAAGCAACCCCTCACTCGTCGGAACAATATCCATAATTTTCTGGCCCGGTTGCACCACTGCTCCCACCGTCTGAACCTGCAAACCAACCACCTGCCCTGAGGATGGTGATCGAATCTCGGTATCAGCAAGCTCTGCAGCAAGCGCTTTGGTTTTTTCAGCATCAGCCTCGACTTCAAGCAAAATCTGTGCAAGCTGGGAGGCGGTTGCTGATCTGAACTCCGAGATCTTCAACTCCAGATCACGCTGCTGACTCATCGGGGCATATCCCTCTCTGACCAGTGATTTGATACCCGCAAGCTGTGCATTGAGCAAGCCGAGGGTTGTATTTCGGGAAAGAAAAAGCTGCCGTTCATTGGCCATATTCCTCTGAGCCAGCTCTCTGTCACTGTCATTCAGCAGATCGGGATGAAACGTAATGGAGCGGGATCCTCTCAGCTCTGCATTAAGCCGGTCGGCGGTTGCCCGTATACCAAGATAGTGCTGATGAGCTTCATCAAAGCGCGCTCTTGCCGTCTGACTGTCAAGGGTTATGAGCAGGTCTCCCTGACGGACCATCTGCCCCTCACGGACATGTACCTTCTCAATACGCCCTCCCCTGAGATTCTCCACAACCTTTCGTTTTGTAGCAATACTCACGATTCCCTGACAGGGCACACCCTCATCAAGAGGAGCGAATCCTGCCCAGAGCAGAAACCCACCGAATCCGACAAGGAGTATCCAGATACCAAGCCTTACCGGGCCTCTGGTATCACGATACTTCTCCCTGCTTTTTGCGAGTTGCGCAGCCTTGTCAGCTTCAACATCCGCCTTGAGTGCTTTTCTCTCTTCCATAAGCTTATTGATCTTCCTTTAATACTTCTCAAAATTCAGTTCAGGATGACACTCCTGCTGGCGTTGCCTGCCTCATTGCAGCGATAACCTCATCGCGAGGCCCGCAAAGATCAATCCTGCCTCCCTTCATCAAGACAACCAGATCGGCTGCACCGAGAATACTTGGACGATGGGTAATCAGAATAACTGTTTTTCCTGCTGCTTTCATATCTCCGACCGCTTGAAGCAGGGAGCGTTCACCAGCATCATCAAGATTGGCATTCGGTTCATCAAGAACAAGAATGGCAGGATTTCCGTAAATAGCACGTGCAAGCCCAACCCTCTGGCGCTGACCTCCCGAAAGCATTCCGCCAGCTTCACCAATCTGAGTATCATAACCACGAGCAAAACCAAGAATCATCTCATGAATTCCTGTACGGCGGGCAGCTTCAATCACCTTGAGTGAATCAACTTCAGTAAATCGTGCAATATTTTCAGCAATAGAGCCATCAAAAAGCTCTATATCCTGCGGAAGATATCCAAGATGTGGTCCAAGCTCCGCTCTGTTCCAGCTCCCGACAGGGTCACCGTCTATGAGAACAACTCCCTCCGGATGCGGCCATACGCCGACAATACAGCGGGCAAGTGTTGATTTTCCTGATCCTGAGGGGCCAAGCACAACAACAACCTTTCCTGCAGGAAACATCACCTGAATATGATCGAGAATGGGCGATTGACGACCTTCCACGCGCACGGTAAGTGACTCTATACGGATTTCGCCAAAAGGATCCTGATGCCGCGCTTCCGGCTTCTGTTCCGGAAACTCTTCAAGCAGCTTTTCAAGACGGTTGAATGCTGTAAGTGAGTGAACAAAAGGCTTCCATGTGGCCACAACAAGATCCAGTGGCTGCAATGCCCTCGACATCAGAACATTTGCCGCGATCATTGAACCGGGAGACATCGTACCATCAATAACCAGAAGCGCACCGGCTCCAAGAGTCAAAGACTGCATGGTGTAGCGAAGAAACTTTGCCCAGGCCTGTTGACGATGCTGACGATTCTGGGAAGACTCAGCCTTGGCCAGGGAGGCGTCGTTAAGGATAAACCAGCGTTTCATGAGATTCCCGCTCATCCCCATTGCATGGATCGGCTCAATATTGCGCAGCTTGCTCTGCAGATAGCGGTAGCTCTCATTACCGGCTTCAGATGCATGCTCAATCTCTCTTCGGGTCAAAAGATGGCTTTGAAAGGTTACCAGAAGCTGAATAATCGCAAAGAGAATCGAAAGCCAGCCGAGAAGGGGGTTTAGAATAAAAATTACAGCAATATAGATCGGAGTCCAAGGGGTATCAAAAAAGGCAATCATGCCATTTGCTGTCAGAAACTGACGGATATTGGCAAAATCCTGAAAAGCTTCACTTATTTTGTGCGTGCTTCGGGTAAGATATGCCTCAAAACTCGCTTTGAACACAAGGGAGTTCAGCGCTTCATCAAGCTGAACGCCGGCACGAACAAGAAGACGGGAACGCAGCCACTCGGCAAAAGCCATAACCACATAAAACAGAATCAGAAAAAGAGTTACCATGAGCAGGGTCAATTCACTGCCGCTCTTCAGAACCCGCCCGTACACCTGAAGCATATAGAGCGTAGGAGCAAGCATCAGCAGATTGGCGATCATGCTGAAAATACCTACCCACACAAAAAGGCGTCGAAACTTCCAGAGCTGGCGGGAGAGGATACTCTGATTAAAAAATTCAGGTCTCATAGGTTAAAATACACTGTTCCGCTAAAATTCAACTTCGGGGTGATTACGCTCCCGAGTGCTGGGGTTGAGAGGCTCCCTGCTTTGGAGCAAGTACCTCCTGGGTAGTTCCAAATCGCTGAATCTGACCATCAACAAGGACAAGAACATGCTCCATGGATCCAAGAATATTCAGTCGATGCGTTATAACAACCACCGTTGTACCCTGTGCCCGTAATACCTTGATAGCATTAAGCAGCGCAATATCTCCAGCTTCATCAAGACTGGCATTAGGTTCATCAAGAACAACAAACTTCGGAATACCGTAAACAGCCCTTGCCAGAGCTACCCGCTGCCGTTCGCCACCGGAAAGAAATGATCCGTCATCACCAATCTGTGTATCATACTTTTTCGGCAACCCTTCAATAAAACCCTCTAACCCTGCCATTCGACACGCATCGCTGACTTTTAACGTATCAGGAACATCAAATCGGGCGACATTTTCTGCAATGGTTCCTTCAAAGAGCTCCACATTCTGGGGCAGATAACCGACATACTTCCCAAGCTCCTCCTTATCCCATTGATACAAATCGTTACCATCAAGACGCACCTTTCCCTGCATAGCCGGCCAAATACCGACAAGAAGCCGTGCAAGCGTGGTTTTGCCGGATGCAGAAGGACCAACAATCGCCAGCGATCCACCCGAGGCAACCCGGAAATTGATCCCTTTGAGAATCGGATTCTGGCTTCGCGGTGCTCCTGCAACAACACCTTCAACAAGCAAAAAGCCTTTAGGCGGAGGCAGGGGCATCTTTTTTTCAGGAAGAGGATACTCCCGTAGAAGAGCATCCAGACGATTGGATGCCTCAAGGGTATCTTCAATCTGGCGCCAACTGCCGATTATCTGAACAAGAGGCGCAAGTACCCGTCCGCCGAGAATGGATCCGACAATCATGCCTGAGCCAAAAAGCTGCCCTTTGAGCATCAACCAGCACCCCATTCCAAGCAAAAGTGAGCTTAACAAGCTTTGCACCAGCTTGGAAAGTGCCGCATTGGTACCGGCATGATCCGAAGCGATAGCCTGCTGCATCAGAAACTCCTGCTGGCGAACCATCCACCTTTTGTGAATATTGCCGAGCATCCCCATCGATTCAATGACCTGGGCATTGCGAATCACCTCCTCAGCATAAACTTGCGCACTGTTGGAACTCCGGTTGGCAGCAATCATCGGTTCACGAACACGACGCTCATTGACAAAACCAATTGCAAACTGCACAACAGCTCCGCCAAGAGCAAACCATCCGAGCACAGGACTCATCAGAAAAAGAATCACCAGGATAAGCAGCGCAAGTGGCGCATCAATGATGGCAAGCATTGCTCTGGAGGGAAGAAATTCACGAATGGTCTTCAGATCACGAAGCGTATTGGCTCCTGATGCCGGCAAATTGGAAAGGCGTGCAGAAACAACAGCGCAAAAAACCTGAGCCCTGAGATCCTTGTCCAGCTTCAGACCGGCATCATGCATAATCTGACTGCGAACCCACTCCAGCGCTTCAAGCAGGAGATAAAGAAAAACAACAAGAAGGGTAAGCATCAGGAGGGTCGTATGACTGCGGCTGTTTAGCACCCGGTCATAGACCTCCATCATATATGCGCTCGGCGCAAGAACAAGCAGATTAACAAAAAAACTGAAAAACAAAGTCTGTTTTAATGATGGGAAAAGCGCCAGAAGAGCCTCGCGCAAAGGAGATTTCTCTTTTGTGCTGTTCACTGGAGAAAAGAGTTGCGTTCACATTGTCTCATCGGTACCAAAATAGATATAGATAATCTTCAGCTACGATGTAGCCGATAAACAAAAAAACTGAATTGTGATAATAAAAAAAACCAGGGTCAGGCTGACTGAACTAACAGATAGTCTTGCAGAATAAAAACATGAATAAACTGGTGTGAATAGTTGTCGATGAAGATAGGCATATCACAGGCCCCCTTCACCGGTTAAATCATCTTGTAAAGCTAAAATAAAACAGAGTAAATACAATAACTATATACGGGTGCTGCAGCGACCAAAATCAACTGGAAATTGAACTCCTATACAACGCTGCGACTGAGTAGTTCATCTACTTTTTTCATCAGCATAGTGAGTGAAAACGGTTTGCTGATAAATCCCACGCCATCCTCCAGCACTCCTTCCCTTGCAATAATATCGGTAGTATATCCTGACATATAAAGGGTTTTAAGATCCGGATGAACAAGTTGAAGTGTTTTAGAAAGCTCACACCCGTTCATTTCCGGCAAAATAACATCCGTCATGAGAAGGTGAATCTTCTCGCCATACTCTCTGCTTATGCGAATCGCATCTGTGGGAGTTGAAGCAGTGAGTACCGCAAATCCATTATTATCAAGTATCAGTTTGCAAAGACTAAGAATATCCGGTTCATCCTCTACAAGCAATACTGTTTCTTTTCCCTTAACATGAGATGGTCCCGGCTCTGAAAAATCATCCGGTTCGGCATATCCCCGGTGTTTCGGGAAATAGATCTTGAAGGTTGTTCCCTTCCCCGGATGACTCTGACAGTCAATAAAGCCTTTATTCTGTTTGATGATACCGTAGACAGTAGAGAGACCCATTCCCGTACCTTGACCTTTTCCTTTAGTTGTAAAAAAGGGTTCAAATATATGAGGCAGATCCTTTTTTGCAATTCCGGATCCGGTATCGGTCAATACAATGATAATATATTCTCCCGGCACCTTACAGAGATGACCGGAAGCGCACGCATCCTTGTCAACAGATATGATTCGGGTTTCAATAGTGATTTTTCCGGGACCTGCAATAGCATCCCGGGAATTAACCGTGAGGTTGCCAAGAATCAGATCAATCTGGACAGGATCAATCTTTACCGGAGTAGTATGGCTGGCGGGTATCCACACCAGAGTAATCTGATCACCAACCAGCCCCCTGAGCGTCGAGAGCATTCTTTCAACCATAGTGTTCAGATCAAGAACAATGGGCATAACTGCCTGTTTACGGGAAAAGGCAAGCAACTGGTTGGTGAGTTCTGAAGAACGCTCCACAGCTTTCAGAATCATTTTAAAGTTATTCTGCAGCGAATGATCAAGACTCGGCAGGGTCATCGCAAGCTCGACATTACCGAGAATGACGCCAAGCATGTTGTTGAAGTCATGCGCGATACCTCCGGCAAGCTGACCAATCAACTCCATTTTCTGAGCCTGTAAGAGCACCTCCTGAACTTTCTGCTCCGAAATTTCAGCCCGCTTGCGGGCTACAATATCCCATGCAAAATCGGCCAGCGTACTGACAAGATTAACATCATTGTCATCGTAATCATATGACTTACCTCCGACACCCACAATAGCCTGAACAATGCCCCCTCGCAAAACAGGAACCACAAGTGATCGCTGAATGTCAGGATGTCCGTCCGGCATACGGATAAGGTGTAGCAAATCCTCACGATTATTGAAAACCACAGGATGCCTGTTCACTGCGGCTTCTGACCACACTTCCGGAGTGTGAAAAGGAGGATGCTCACGATCTTCCTCAACACACTGAAATGGCATATTCATGTTGCTTGAGAAAACCTGGCCCGATAGTGTGGCCTGATCATCTCCGATAAAGTGGCAAAACCCGACACAACTCCCGGTAAGACGTTCAGCTTCATCAAGTGTTGCCCGCAGCAGCATCTCAACAGAACTGGTTTCCGCTATATCAAGAAGAGAAAGTCGAAATGCCGTAAGCGCTTCGAATCTTTTCCTTTCAGTAATTTCGATACCTATAGCGACAATAAAAGGTTCGCCGTCAATAATGATCCTGCTACCGGAAATCATTCTCCATTGATATTCAGGGCCACCATGAAGCAGTACCCGTCCTTCATCGCTCTCTTCAACTCCATAAGCGAGAATGTTGCCCATTTTCTCCAGAGCAAGAGCCCTGTCATCCGGATGAAAAACCTTGATCGCGTCAAAACCTTTCAGTTCGCTTTCCGGCAAACCGAGAATAACATCACGATAATAGGCATTCCACCAGACAATCTTTCCGTTTACATCGTTGATGGTAAATGAACCCGGAAAGGAGTCAATAATGGCTTTACTGAAAATTTGCTCATATTTCGAGCCAAAACTCCGATCAAGCTCCATGCAGTTTTCGTTCTGACTACTCATTGCTTTACGATATGAGTTATTCTGTAATGGGTACCTCTATTTATTTATTCCGAAACCCGATTACTGCGTTGGGTGGTGCTCGAAATCATGTACTACGTGTACACTCCGGTTTCTGTGCTCCATCCGCCTTGTCCTCGGGCTTCTCACGACAATAAATAGAGGTGCCCTAATGTTTTTCGGGATCCCTGGCGACATTCATGCCAGGAGAATCATAGATTACGATCACACTACGGTTCATCTGCGAATATTGCGTTATAAACCGAAGTTGACACGGAATCAAAAGTAAGATCAACCGACCGACAAGAGTTTGTGAGACTGATTATCATCTTAAACAGAAATAATAAAAGCGCTCCATCGGTTACTTTGTCTCACCAATATAGCTCAATTATTGAAAATAATTTCGGATCTCCATCCGCACAAGGCTCAAGGATGAAGATATCCCCATGATCCATCGTCCAATCTGAGGCAAGATTTCAAAAAATGATTATTATTGGTTCAGAAAACGGTACATAGCCCGGTTATTGAAAAACACAACCTTATGATCTACCTCTATATAATCCTGCTTCTGCCCGACAGGATACAAAACCCGCACACCGCTTTATGAAACTCTTTTTCAAACTGGCTCTTGTTACTCTTTTTTCTCTTTGCGCTGCTGCATCAGCCCTGTTTTTCTCGCTTGGCTTTCTGCTCTCGCTCTATGCCGGTAATCCCGAAAAAACCGATGTTATTATTGTACTTGGAGGAGATAACGGACTCCGTGTCCGTAAAGGAGCGGAGCTTTACAATGCAGGTTATGCCTCACATGTCATCCTGACAGGTATTGATGAACGATTTTACAGTCCCGCTCACCCCAACTGGCGTGAACGGCGGATGATTGCTCTTGGAGTACCTAAAAAAGCGATCAGGGTAGACACCCAATCAACGACAACCTGGGAAGAGGCCGTCAACACGGCTGACACTATGGAGAAAAAAGGGTGGAAAAGTGCAATTGTCGTCAGCGATCCGCCCCACATGCTTCGCCTGCACCAGACATGGAACAGGGCCTTCAAAGGCACTTCGAAAACATTCATTCTTGTTTCAACGAAACCTGAATGGTGGCGACCGCTTTCATGGTGGAAAAACAAAAAAAGCTGGCAGTTTGTCATCAACGAGATTAAAAAGAATCTCTTCTATACGGTGATGTACTACTGAACCTATCCAGTGCGGGATGGGATCCTTTCAGCATAACACCCTCCAATGCAAAAGAGAACATTGGAAACGTGCAACTCACTGCAACACTCTCTTTTTCAACTAAACCTCTCCCGACGCACTATTACTGCCGGAGAATAGCCGTAGTAGCTCTGTTAATTTGAATATATTAGCAGAGAGTTTAAACTGCATGAGCCCCTGTTGATAACATCCAGACAAGAAATCGTATGAATTTGAACATCAAAACCTGCTACGCAAAAAAAACGGTGTATGCATGCACGATGCTGACGGCAGCACTCCTGTTTCTCTTTTCTGCAATTGCCTGTGCAGAGAGTTTGCAGCCTCTCAACCGGGAGAGCAGGAACAAACATGGTGAGCTATCACCAGGCTCCTATCCTCTGGTCACCTTTATTGAACTCGGATCGGTCAAATGTATCCCGTGCCGTAAAATGCAGCCGGTAATGGAGGCTGTTCAGGCTCGATACGGTGAGCAGCTCAAAATCATCTTTTATGACGTCTGGAAGGCGGAAAATCACCCCTACGCCAAACAGTATGCCATCAGGATGATTCCTACTCAGGTGTTTCTCGACCGTAACGGCAAAGAGTTTTTCCGTCATGCAGGCTTTTTTCCTGAAGTATCAATTAATCAGCTTCTTGAAAAACAGGGTTTGAAACCACTCTGAATAAATTAATCGAGGTATCAATGATTGAATATCTCTTTACAGAGCTTACTCTTGCCCTCGAGAAAAGTTATGGAGTGGCTCTGATGGCATCGTTCATATGGGGAGTACTGAGTGTCCTGCTCAGTCCCTGCCATCTCTCTGGAATCCCGCTGATCATCGGTTATATCAGCAGCCACGGAGAGACAAAAAGAGGGCGATCAATCTCTCTGGCACTTGTTTTTGCGCTCGGAACGCTCTTCACCATAGCATTAATCGGCGTGGTGACCGCATCAATGGGCATGATGATCGGTGATACGGGAAGCTGGGGTAACTATGTTATCGCCGTCGTCTTTATGCTGATGGGTCTCTATCTGATGGATCTTCTCAAACTGAACTGGAAAAAAATACCCTTCTCTGACCAGCCACGGGGCGGGTTATGGGGTGCTTTTCTCCTCGGCCTCCTCTTTGGAATAGGGCTCGGACCCTGCACCTTTGCTTTTCTTGCCCCCGTGCTCGGCGTCGTCTTCAACCTTGGCTCACAGAGCCTGGCTGAAGCTCTCCTGCTGATTGCCACTTTTGGTATCGGTCATGCCACCGTCATAGCTGCTGCCGGCAGTATGACAAATCTGGTACAGCACTATCTGAACTGGTCAGGAAAATCCGGAACCATGAAGCAGGTGAAAAGGTTTTTGGGGCTTGTACTGCTGTTGACCGGAATCTATTTTATCTACTCGGCACTCACTCAGGGGTGAGTGTGCCGTGGATCCTCCTTCGGTTTTTCCACTCCCCCGCCTACTCACCAATGAGGATCATCTGATCGGTAATTTCTGTAAAGGCAACATCGTGACTGATGAGAAAAAGCTGATCATACCAATGCTCTGTCACCTCCTCCTGACCAACATCAATGGCACGAAATGCCTGGGCAAGGTTTTCGCGGCGTGACGAATCGAGATTGGAGGTCGGTTCATCAAAAAATGCAACCCGGGCGCCAATGGTCTGGAGAAGCGCAAGCCGGAGAGCTACAACCGCGCTCATGGTCTGTCCGCCAGACAACTGATCATCACTGCGTTCACGGATAGCTCCATCTGCCATATCCCGCAAGACAATCCGGTAGTTATCGCCCCACAAAAGCTCTTCATCAGACTCGGCAATGGTACGGTATATTCGATCGGCATGGAGGCTTATCTCCTGGCGAAATCGATCAGAGAGTTGTGCTGAAACACTCCTGAAAACCTGGTTACGCAAAAACCTGACCAACCGCTCCTTTTCCTGAAAAGAAGTGATCATGAGCTGCTTGGCGGCAATGACAAGCTGATGTTTTTTCAGCTCATCAATCTCCTTCCGAAGACGCTGAAGGGTTCTTTCACTCTCTTCAATCTGCTGACGAATCGTTGCTCCTTCAGCAAGCAGTCGCTCCTTATCCGCACGAAGTTCCTGATGTCGGGCTGCGTTATAGTGCTGACGAAGCTCCGATAGCTCCTCTCTATGTTGAAGAGACTCCTTTTGCAGCTCCTGTAAGCCATGCTCCCACTGTGACAGGGTACTCTGACGATGTTCAAGATCAAGGGCATCCTTGAGCTGTGCGTTATAGGCGTCCCGATCCGGCTGAAACCGCTTTCTCTCCGCTTCACTCTTTTCTATCTCTCTATCCAGATCGTCAAAACCCGTAAGATCACCCCTCCTGTCACGAAGCTGTGCCGCCGCCAAAGCCTGCTGATTCCTGCTCCCTTCGAGGCGTTCGAGCCGTTCACGACTCCTCCTCTGCCCCTCCTCCAGAAGAGATGCCCGCCGGTCGAGTTCCTGCATCCGGAGCTGACTGGCCTGCAACTCCTTGTCAGCCTTTTCAGACTCGGTCAACTTTTGCTGTGCTTCACTGATCAGGGTGTCAAAATCGGCCATCGCTCGATCAAGATCGCCGATTTTCAGAGAAAAGTGATCAACAGGAACAAGACCGGCAACATTCTGGCACTGCTCCTGAAAAAAGGGACAAATCCCTTCTGCCAGATTATCCTGCCCTTCAACAAGAGCTGCACGTCTGCCCTCCAGAAGTGCTCGACCGGCTTTGATGCGGTCGGTTTCGTTGCGCCAGTGCTGGAGCAGTTCCGCAGATTGAAGCGTCAGAGAATCAACCTGAAGCGCCTTCCTCGCTTGAGCAATCAGAGATGCTTCAACACTCTGCTCCTCATCGGACTTCACGATCTCCCGCTCTTCATGCTCAAGGGTCTGTAACAGGAGTCGTGCTTTTACTTCAAGCCGGGCGATATCCTGCTCAATCGTCCTTCGCGTCACTTCCAGTTTACGGAGCTCTGCGAGCTTTATTTCAGCCTTTTCGCAGAAGTCTTTGCCGGGACGGGATGATTCAACAATCCCCAAGGCACGATGGGCTTCATCAACTCGCTGCTTCTGGGTAGCTATCTTCTCGCCACCATCCTTTATGCGCCCTTCAAGAAGCTCTATTCTTGAAGAAGTTGTTGCAAGAGCCTTTTCCCGGCTCTCATACTCTTTAAGCTGCCGGTCAAGTTCCCTGAGAGTGGCTTCCTGCAGGGCCAAATCCTTCTGCTTCTCTTCGGCTTTCTGCCCTTCAGTGCTCCTTTCCTCCTCTTTTTGGGGAAGAATCGCAACCACACCTTCAAGCCCCTCAAGCTCAACAGCAAGTATGTTCATCTTTTCCTGAACCAGTGCAAGCAGTGACCCAGTCTCTTTGTAGGTCCTGCGCCAGGTGTCAATGCCAAGAATCTCATCAAACGCCTCCTGCCGCTTGGTCGGCTGGCGAATAATAAAGGGGCCGAGAAAATCATTCTGGAAGGGCCCGATAACAAGCTTGAACTGCTCACAGAGCGGTCGGCCACTTGCAAGCCCGAGCAGTTCGGCAATACGGGATTCAGTCTCCGTAATCCCGGCATGCTCCTCAACTTCGAATATTTCTCCCTGTTTTACTGCAAGCAACCATTTGGAGGCTGGCCCGACCGTTCTGCTTACCTGCCACTCCCGGCCATCATCACTTTGAAATATGACCGATATTTTGCCCCTTTTGGCACCAATCGAAATAAATCGGTCAACATTGGAAACAAAATCACGGGCATCGACACCGAACAACGCATAGCCAATAGCCTCAAACACCGTACTCTTGCCTGCCCCGTTCACTCCCGACAGCACATTGATCCCGGCTGAAAAGGTGAGTTCTGTATCGCGATGTGATTTGATATCAGTGAGATGTATGGAGAGTATTTTCATTGGTTATTTATAGCTTTTGGGGTGCCGTGAGAAGGGCAAGCAACTCTTCAGCCTCACACTCCCCCTTCATCACCTGCTCACGGATGGCAAGCGCAATCCTGACCAGTTCATCCTCCCTCCCCTTGAACTCGCTTTTCGCTGTAACCAGCTCCCGAAGTACCTCCTGTTCAATTTCAGTCAGGTTTTTCTGCTCTCTCTGGCTCGCACCCTCTCTTGTGAAAAGGGAGAGATGGTTTTTTATTTCGACATGCAGGGGGTGGCAGAATTCATCAAGCAGAAGCCGCAGTCGCTCCCTGCCAAGTTCAAAAGGGTGAAAGCGTACACGACCGGTCAATTTCAGCTCAAGAAGCAGCCTCCGCTCATCATCAAGCATCATCATGCCTGAGCCTATCTCATTGCTCAGACGGGAAAGAGCCTCATCAGCATCTTCCGCCCCATCCAGATTGATAGTGGTTACCATCATCGGCCGGGGAGATGTTGGCCGGAACTCGTGGCGGTAACGCACCTCATCAACAGTTACAAGATAATATCCCTTGCTATACCGCTCTTCACCGAAGTTCACACACTCCGGTGAACCCGGATTATAGGCATAGGGACGACCATCACCCCTCTCGACAATGTAGGGTTTGTGACCATGGCCAAGAGCAACATAATCAAATGTTTCGGAGAGCGGCAGCGCCTCCTCCGGCCTCATGTTACCGATTTCAACCGGAGAGTAGCTCCAGATACCAACATGAAAAAGCAGGATATTGTTTGTTGTCGTGACAGCGTTGCAGATGCGGGCAACGTGATTTCCCGCCTGTGTACCGATATAGCCGAGCCCGTAGATGTTAACTCCCCCGATTTCGATATGCCCGCCTTTTCCCGTTTCCCTCTTAAACGGCTCAAACCGGTAATCGCCCGATTCGGTACGGGAAGGTCGAAGGAGCGTGATATAACCCATCTCTGAAAGAGCCTCCATCCAGGAGACACTGTCCCTGCGATGAATCCAGTCATGGTTTCCCTCCACCGCAATGCAGGGTATAGTCGCATCCTTCAGCGGCTGAAGGGTCTCAATAGTACGGGCAAAGGTACGTGGCAGGATCTGACCGGTATGAAAGAGATCTCCGGCAATAAGAACAAAATCAACCGCTTCATCAATGGCGCTCTTCACAATGGTGGCGAGCATGATAAAAAAGTCTTCATACCGTTCCAGCTCAGAGGGCGAAGTTCGATATGTTTTGCCAAGATGGATATCGGCTGTATGAATAAAGCGGATGGTCATATAAGAATTAAAGCACAGTTAGAAAATCAGGGAAAAAGCAAAAGAAGTTCACATCAAGGACAATAAGGACTTCAGGGACTGCAAGGACGAAAAGAAATACCGCACTCAGGGCTATCACACAGGATTGTCCCTACCCCTCTCTACCCGGCACTCAGCACTTTTCTTCCCCTCTCACAGCAATCCAGGTCCAGAGAGCTCCGGCTGCATCCACGGCTCCAAACAGAAGAAACACCGGAGTCGCAAACCCGATCAGAATAAACGCAATAAATGCGGCCAGCACAAAAAAACGAGCAATAATCGAGGCTTGAATGAAGGATTTGGTCGGGTTTTTCGACGAAAACCAGTAATAGATTCCAAGATTAAATACAAGAACTCCAGCAACCCGTACCCAGACCTCATGGGTGGGTGCAATCCTGAAAAAGGAGAGAAGAAGATTCGGCACCAGCACGAGAGCTGTACCAAGCAGATTCATGTAGAGGCCAAAGAGCTTAAGGGAGAGTACTGTCTTATTCATCTCTTGAAAATACGACGTTTTATTTATAAGATCAGCCAAGCAAAAATGCCAATTGAAGCAACCCCTGCCACAACACCGACAACTCCGGAACCAGAGTTTGCTGACGGGGTATCAACGTAAGGATTGGCGGTCGTAAAGTCATAGGTCTGATTGCCAGCATAGCTGTTTTCATCACTGTCTTTGACCAGTCCGCCATCAAGCGAAACAGAGTAGTGAGTGCTGTATGCTAAAGGGGCCGTCGGGTTTATCGTAAGAGTGTTCTCCGAAATAGTGAGGCTTGCACTTGTCGATATGTCGTATGGGGTTTCCAGAAAAATGCGACCGGACGATGAATCACTGAAAATCGAAACACTGCCTGAACCCCGCTGTATAACTTCATTGAAGGTAATGACTATATCATCCATAACGGCGACATTCACCGCACCATCATTCGGGCTGAATAACGTCACCGTTGGAGAATAGCTATTTTCCCTGGTAGTGTCGGCAAACTGAAACTGTTCAACACCACTCAAATAATCCGCACCATCACCGCCAACTCTCGTGTCCGTAATGGCATATATTCCTGCTCCCGCATCATAGGTGATCGTATAGTCACTGCTGATTCCGCTGAACACTGCGATATCCAATCCATTTCCGCCATTGAGCGTATCATCGCCGCCCCCGCCCGTAAAGGTATTGGCAAGGCTGTTGCCAGTTATCGTATCATTTCCGGAACCGCCTTTGGCATTTTCAATCGAAACACCAAAAGCAATTCCAAGATTATTTGAACCGTCGTAAAGATCAGGTGCTGCTGAAGCTGAATTGAAAAAGTAAATAGATGAGTATCTACCTGCTGTCAGGTTGATCGTACAATCGGTACTGAAGTTCGAAATATCAATGGTATCAATACCTCCTGCATCCCAGATGCTTTTGTAAAATGGAGTGGAGGGATCGAAAGTGTAGGTATTATCCCCACTCTGGTAACTGATGTTTGCCCCGTAAAGATACTGGATAGCCGCAATATCATAAACCATAGGGGTTGACGGAACAACACCGATATATTGTTCCGGATTTTGCCTTGTATCCAGATACCAGTATTTCCAATCATTATAGGACATTACAGAATAGTTCCTGAAATCCAGACTCTCAGGAAGATAAAGCCCTGTACCCTCTCCACCGAAGTAATTTCCGGGATGTTTAAGACCGAGACCATGGCCGGCTTCATGAACAAGCGAGTAGTAGTTGTAAGAACCGGTGCTCCATGCTCCTTCCGTGGCAAAGGCTGGATTGATCCATACATCGCCAGCGCTTGCCCAGTAGTTGTCCGGATAGTAACACCATCCCCATGAGTCAGTGACAACGGAGGAGAATGCCAGACGGAAGTCACCGACGCTGCTCGCGGTATCGGCAACCTGAGTTAAGACGATATTTGCAACATCTGACCAGCTTTGAAGCGCGCTGCTGACAGATGCTATTTGTTCAGCATTCAATGCAAAATGCTGAGCCGCTTTCTGTTCCAGCATATCACTGTAATCAGCTTGCCAGATCGCATCTTCGCTGTCACTCCAGGGAAAACTGTAGGAGAGCAACACTGCTGAATCAGAACCATTACCCCATTTCTGACGATCTTCACTGAGAAGTCCATCAATAGTAGTCAAACCACTCTCAGTGAATATAGTGGTGGGTGAAGATGTTAAGGGAGTCGGCATATCGGCTTCTATGGCTCAATAGGTGAATCTGCAAAACATCAAACCCTAACTCATATTTAAGTTCGGGGGGGGCTCTGACACTGGAAGCTAAAAAAAGTTCTCATCAATATATGGTCGGATTAGATAAACCAAGTCGAAAAGCGGCCATTACCGTTAAACCATTATCCCGTTGGGCCGAGATAAAAGAAGAGGTAAAATGAGGAGAAAGAAGAATAAAAACAGCGAAATCGATAAAATTATGGTAATCTGTTTTTACGACTTTTCGTGATTGGCAAATGCAGGTTACTGTAAGGATTTCAGTTATGAATGATAAAATCATGTTGCCGCTTCACCCCGGGACGGTTCTGTTTGAGGAGTATATTACACCCATGAATCTGAGCGAAAGCCGGATTGCCGAGGATATCCATATTCCAGTATGGCGCATTAACGAAATCATTGCAGGAAAACGAAACATTACTGCTGAAACCTCTCTGCGTCTTGCCCGTTATTTCGGGACACCGCCACAGTTCTGGTTTGGTTTGCAGATGGATTATGATCTTAAAACTGCCATGAACAGTATGGGTACGATTATTGCTCGTGATATACAGGCATACGACGATTCAAGAGAATAAAACCATTATCCGTTTTCACGATCCTCATCTCCGGCTTCAGTGTCAGCCCCCGTGCCAAGCTCGGCAGGCATCCGGCGACTGACCTTTGCTCCCAGCCTGCGAATCTCCTCCACCCGACCGACAAGATTGCCCCTCCCCTCTTTCAATCTTTTAAGAGCCAGGTCAATGGTATCTGTGACTGCTGAAAGCTTTTTTCGTCCATCCATTACGGCCTCAAGAACAAGATGGACCTGGTCGTAAATTTTACCCGCTTTTTCGGCAATAAGCTCGGCGTTACGGTTCTCGTTCTCACGCCTCCAGATCTGTGCAATAAGCTTGAGTGTGATCATCAGTGTTGCCGGGCCGCACAACACCACGTTTTTTCCGGCAAGACCATAGATCAGCTCGGAATCCGCCTGCATGACCGTCTGCCATGCTGGTTCAAGAGGAATGCACATGATGACAAAATCAAGCGTCCGATTACCCCCGATACCGCTATACTCCTTCGACTGGAGATCGGCAATATGACGGCGTACTGACTGGATATGCTCCCTGAGCGCACTTTGGCGAAGCGTCTCATCCTCAAGAGTGCAGAAGCGCTCATAGGCGGTAAGTGAAATTTTTGAGTCAACAATTACCGCCTTGTTACCTGGCAGCATCACAAGAAAATCAGGCCGTTTAAGCGTCCCATCCTCCTGGCGGAAGCTCTCCTGAGCCACATATTCACGTCCCTCTTCAAGCCCGGAAGCCTCAAATATCCGTTCGATTATCAGCTCTCCCCACTCTCCCTGCGTTTTTGAGTCCCCCTTGATAGCCCGTGCAAGAGCATTGGCATCCTCACTCACTCTGCCGCTCAACTCCTGCAACTGCCGAACCTGTTCAAACAGGCGGCCAGAGAGTTCTGTATCGCTGGTATGCACCTCTTCAACCCGCTTGCGAAAACCGTCAAGCTGCTGGCGAAGCGGCAAGAGAAGGGTCTCAAGGCGTTCACGGCTCTCCTGGCCGAGAGAGCGTCCACGCTCTTCAAAAATTCTGTTCGAGAGATTTTCAAACTCGTTTTTCAGACGCACTTCCGACTCCAGCACAAAAGCAGCTTTTTCAGATGCACTTCGCCGTTCATTTTCAAGATCAGATTCAAGCCGGGCAAAGCAGATTTTCACCTCTTCAAGTTCGGAGACTTTCGACAAAAGCTGCATTGCCACACTTTTCGCCTCCTCTTCTACAGCACGAAGTCGCTGCAGCTCGGCTTTCAGCGGAGTATCCCGCACGGTACGGTAAGCCAAAAAAAGAAGAAGCAGAAGCAACAGCAGGAGTAATGAAACAATGAAAATGGATATCATAGGCTGTATGATCTGCTTGCTTGAATTTCCTCTATGGGCTTCTGTAAGGGAATTTTCCTCTTCTGTTTGAAAATATAGTGCTGAAGAGCCGCAAAAACCTCTCTGGAGGGAAAATAGCCACAATAAAAAAGCCCCGCTCTGTTTTACGGGGCTTTTTTGGGAGAGATCGCTACCGCTCGCTTATTTGCAAACTGCACTTCCTGATGAAGTTGATCCTGAATAGCTCACCAGACACTGACGGCTATTTGCTGATTCAGGAGTATTGGAGCTTTTGATATCGCCCTTGTATGAGGCCGAGCAACCTGCAAGCGTAAAAATACCTGCTACGATTAACATCACTACTTTCTTGATAGTCATTATAAACCTCCTGTTTTGTTTATCTTTTCAAAGCTCGATACCGTTTACCAGCACTTGGAAAATACTTTATGCAATAAAGCTCCTCAGTAGTGTCCGATAAAAAATAAAGAAGGTCTGAAAAACGCTTGAGAAACGGCGATATTAAAAGTGACCAAACCTTTGATATCAGCACCATACACAAGGAGTTCCAGACCATGA
>JAAXXL010000117.1 GCA_013334485.1 Chlorobiaceae bacterium
CAGATATAGTTGCTTAAGGTATGCATGACATTGCCACCTATGCCTTGGAAAGAAACGCCGATATCGTATTTTCCGTCTTTCAGCTTTTCAACCCGGGCTACTTTGCCATACAACAACAAGGGTAATCCGGCTTCAAGGTCAATCGCGATTTCAAGGCAGGTGTCGATCTCTATCGCCGCATTGCTTTCAAAGAGGATGCCGCCGATGCAGAGATTCTTGCCCGGCGCGGTAAAGGTCTGCACGGTATCGTCCTTTTTTCCCCCTGAGACTTTCACCTCCAGAGGCCGCGTGAAGTCGATCCGCAGATATCTGCGGTTTTCCGCTTGATAGAGAGAAGCAAGGTTCTTGCCGTTCCGTTTTGCCGAATACAGAGCATGGTCGGCACTGGTGATCAGTGCGGTTTTGCCCACGGCATCTGTCGGGTATGCTGCGACACCTGCGCTAATCGTTATTTGAATCTCGTGCTCGGCAAAGTGGATCCGCGCTTTTTCAATCTGGGTCCGGATACGTTCGGCAAGGATCAAGGCCTGGTACTTGTCTGTATCCGGCAGGACGATGGCGATTTCTTCTCCGCCATACCGAGATGCCGTATCCTCAACCCGTTTTAAGGTTTCAATAATACTGCTCACCCGTATCAAGACCAGGTCTCCGGCCTGGTGGCCGAAGGTGTCGTTAACGCGCTTGAAGTCGTCCAGGTCCAGAAAGATCAGAGCGAGGGGGCGGCCGCGTCTTTCCGCCTTAGCGAATTCCTGCTGCAGATGGCGTTCAAATTCTTTCCTGTTTGCAAGACCGGTAAGGTAGTCGATGGAGAGATCCTGCAGCGCCTCCTCAAAAAGATGCGCTTCAACAATTTTGGGATGCATGATGTACTTGTTGGCAGAGCTGAAATAGTCGCACATGGCGGTCTGCAGGCTGAGAGATCGGCCGACCAGACCGGATAGTTCACGGTGATGTTGGGCGATCTCCTGCCAGCAGGTTTTTGCCTCATCAATGGGCAGATCCAGGTGGGACAAAACATTAAGAATAACCTTGCAGAACTGCTTGCCCTCTTGTTCGATCAATTCGTTGAGCGAGGCTATCTGGTGGTCAGGGAAAGAGGTGCCCTGCAGGCAGTCCAATACTGTGTGTCGCGCGTGATCCATATGATCCGTTGGTCATTCTGGAGAAGAAATGCTGAAAATCGGATTCTTGCACAATCCAGTAAAATTTGCAATTTTCTAACTTTATAAAGGATCGATCTCACATTTTTCTGACATTGGTATTTTTCTATAAGGGGTAGAGATACGAGAGCGAAAGGATAGCCCCCCTTTCAAGAATAAACGAATCCTTGGAGCTGGCCAGATTGTCCAGGAGACAATGGTGAGCGGCTTGCACAAAAGAATGTCGCCTTTCCCGAAACACACCATTGAAATAATAACCATATTATTGTATAAGGGGTGTGTTTCGTTATTTTCATGAGAAAGGAGCGTCCACTTCAATGCAACGACAACAATTACAATTCCTCTCTACCTGGCTGCAAAATAAAAATCGCAAACCTCTTATTATTCGCGGCGCCAGACAGGTCGGCAAATCAACACTGGTAGAATTGTTCGCCAAGCAACATCAGCTCTCTTTGCGAAATGTTAATCTGGAACGACATCCCGAGCTCGCATCCATTTTTTCCGGCAAGGCCCCTGAGCACATTCTTCAACAAATAGAATTTCTGCCGAACATGGGAAGCATTGGGAAGGATATCCTTTTGTTTCTTGATGAAATCCAGGCCGTTCCAGAGGCCATTCCTGCGCTACGCTATTTTTATGAAGATATGCCTGAAATTCCGGTGGTCTGCGCTGGATCTTTATTGGAATTCGTCCTGAAAGACCATTCTTTTTCCATGCCTGTGGGAAGGATTCAGTATTTACACATGGGCCCCATGACTTTCAGCGAGTTCCTGTTGGCACTCGGCGAGGAACGTCTGAAGAATTTTATAGATAATTACGAACCAGGTCAGGAAATCGGCGATATTGTCCATCAACGACTATTGTATTTACTGCGTTCTTATTACTCTATCGGCGGCATGCCGGAAGCAGTGGCTGTTTTTGCCGAGAGGCATAGTTATAAAGATGTTAGCGAAGTGCATAATTCTATTATCGAGACATATCGAGATGATTTTCCCAAATATGCCGGTTCCAGAAATCAGAATCGGATGCTGAATGTCTTTAATTTTGCCGCAAGAAATGTGGGCGTAAAAATCAAATACTCCAATATTTCGGCTCAAGATCAGAGTGTTACCATAAAAAAGGATATCGATCTCCTGACAATGGCTCGTGTAGTTGGCAAGGTGGTCCATAGTCACTGCTCTGGTCTGCCGTTGCAGGCTGATCTTGAGGAGAAAATTTACAAGCTGCTCTTCCTTGATGTTGGACTGATGAATGCGATTTGTGGTTTGGACTGGGGCAGTATCTCACAAATGGATGACATAACGCTTATTAACCAGGGGGCTATTGCTGAACAATTTATCGGACAACATTTACAAGCCATGCTGGCGGATAAACCAAACCGTGAATTAAATTATTGGTTGCGCGAAGGACGCTCGTCCAACGCCGAACTAGATTTTGTCATTGGGCTGCGGGGAAATATAATTCCCATAGAGGTTAAATCCGGCACCACCGGGACTCTGAAATCCCTGCATCAATTTATGGGTATGAAACAGGCGCCACTTGCCATCCGCTTTGACACAAAACTGCCTGCTGTGAATCAGATAGATACTGTTATCAATATGAATAAACAACGCCAACAGGTAAAATACACATTAATTTCCCTTCCCCTCTATTTGGTGGAACGGCTAGATGCCATTGTGGGCAAGATCGG
>JAAXXL010000073.1 GCA_013334485.1 Chlorobiaceae bacterium
TTCAGGCGCTACGGTCACTACACTTCTTCGTGGCGTTACCGGCCAGACCCAGACAGTTGGTGATGTCAATATGACACTCAACTTCGGTAATACGACCGAGTCCGGTGCACATGCAGGATCGTTCACGATTACCGCACAGACTATCTGACAGTTATGAACGTTAAACGCACCGGTTCTGAATAGAGAGTCGGAGCAGTAAAAAGGGAAGGCACATGAAAATGAGCCTTCCCTTTTTTGATTACAAGGACATATTCAGGGACGTAAGTGACGGAGGTAACAAAACACAAACGACCCTTAACCATAAAAACTCAGGGTTGTCAGCAACGCAACATCCGGCTCACACCTGAGAGAGATGCCTCCCTTCAGTTCGGCATGACCCCTTGTGAGGGACTATGTGATAGGGCTAAGAAGAGAAAAAGGTTCGAGCATGCAGGTGAGGTATGTCGGCAGGGGCGACAATTTATAGAGGTGCCCTGAAAAGTCATTTGCCCGGCATATAACGGGCATCAACCAGCTCATCAATCACCTTGTTCAGCTCTGTACCATTGCTCAGCAGATGTTCATCTACAAAAACAGGTGTGGCATCACTGAGACGCCAGAGTTCGGATGTTCTCGGGTCTGGTCTGGATAAATCAACCCTGCTCATCACCAATTGAGCTACCGGGAAAGAGATCCTTGATTCATCGGCATAAATCATTCCCAGCTCATCAGGATGGCGGATCGCCCACCTCCTCACTTTTTCATAGACCCTGATAACACGCGAAACCACCTCCGGGTATCTGGCAGCAAAGGGCTCGGTTATATTCAATAAACCGCAACTGTTGAATGCAACGTTACGGTAGATCATCCGGGAACCGCTCTCCAACTGGCTTGAGGCACTGTAAGGATCACCACCTGCCCATGCGTCAACCTTTTGCCGGTCAAGTGCCACACGCCCTGCGGCATGCTGCAGTGGAACAAGATCTACATCGCTCTTCCGTAATCCGGCCTCATGCAGTGCACGGAACAGAAAAAAACAGGGATCGGTACCCGGGGTAGCCGCAACTCTCTTGCCCTTTAAATCTCTGACTGAATTGATTTGCGAATCACGGGGAACAAGCAGTGAAAGAGCGTCTGCATGTGAGAAGACGTAAACCGCCTTGATCGGGTCTCCATTTGCCTTGCTCAAAACAGAAGCCGATCCGGCTGCAGAGGCGAAATCAACAACACCATTCCTCAGATTTCGGAGTGCAAGATTACTCCCCCCGCTGTAGACCCATCGAACCGGCAGCTTTTCAGCTTCAAACTCTTTCTCCAGCCACCCGAATTTTTTCAATACCAGGCTCAGTTGATTATAATCGGAGTAATCAATCCTCAACTCCCTGGGTAGCTCCGCCGCACCAAGATCACCCTTCACAAACAAGAGCATAAGAGCGCTGACACAACAGGCAATCCTTACCATATCTCTGCAAAGTATTCCAGGTCTGGTATGCATCGCTCTGTGTCTGAAGTGATTAATGAATATATCTCAAATCCATCTGCGCTAACCCTTTAACACCTTGTGCAGGTGAACAGGCTGGGAGATAAGAGCAGAAAAAGGACAAATAAAATCCGCTTTTCTTTTAAGTGAACCACCCCTTGCCATTGACCAAAACTATGGCAAGGGGCAATGTAAAACGCTCTGACGACGGGGGAAAAAGAAAGCGCTTTTTTTAAATCTCTTCTATAATAAGTAATTCCTGCCACGAAAAAAAAAGCCGTAGCTGGTACAAATAAAATAAATTACGGTATTAACAATGCGCGAGTCCGCTCAGAACTCTTCGATATAGAATTCACCCGGATCATCCGGATGGTGCCGCTTGTAACCATAGCTCTCCAGCCACTCCGAAACATGAGAAACCATATCAGGCTTGCCGCTAACGAAAAAGTGTGTGCGTTCTGGATCAGGCGAAATGTTGTACTCATTCTGCAGAACATCCTGCTTGAGAAGATCCTCTATCCATAACCGGTAGCCATCCCAGCGATCATCGGCATCGGTCAGTGTCGGCACATAGAAAAAGTTGGCAAAGCTCTTTTCAAGGAAGGTCAGCTCACTGTAATAACCCAGATCCCAGCGGTGCGCAGCACCCTGAATCACCACCATCTTGCTCTCAGGCCTTTCGATAATATGAGAACGGAGAAAACTGATATAGGGAGCAATACCGGTTCCGGTAGCTACCATAACAATATCACTTCCGTCCGGAGTTTCGTCGAGACGGAATATTCCTGTTATGGCGGTGCCGACAAAAATCCGGTCTCCGATGTTCAGGTTAAAGAGTCTCGAAGTAAGCTGGCCGGACTTGACCTGTGAAATGTAAAACTCAAGCTGGCTGGTCTCGCTCCTGGCCGATGCTATGGAGTAGGGCCTCTTGATAAGTTTCTCCCCCTCTGCAGGCACCATTTCAGGTTCTGAATTGGAAGAGCGCTTCTCAAAACCGTAGAGGCCAAGCAGCATATTCTGGCCGGCTTCAAACTCTTTTCTCGGTTCATCGGTATCAACCCTGAGAATCATAAGGTCCGGAGTAACCATAATTTTACCCGTAACCACCGCATTATATTCTGAACGTTCCATTTCCCTCACCACCCTGATACTGATTGCAATAACTCTTGTTTATCCATTCTATATAACATTCAACTGCGTGCTACAGTTCATCTCCTTTCGAATCATATTGTTATGGACATCAATCAATGATGATATCATACTTATCGAGCAGACCGATAACCTGGGGCAAAAGAAAGCGGGCTTTTTTTATACGGTTTGTCTCGGGATCGATGGAGTAGTTGAAAGCCGAGCGGAGGTCGGCACGTTCGAGATTGCTCTTCAAAAAGGTAGTACGCAAAAGATCGCAGTCATCAAAGAGAGCCCCGGAGAGATCAGCTTCGGTAAAATCAGCTTCCTGAAGGTTACAGGCAGTGAATCTGGTCTGCTTGAGCTGCAACTTGCTGAAAAGCGCCAGCTTCAGTATACACTCTTCAAAATCAAGCTTCAGCAAAAAACCCTTACACTCACTGAACTGGACACCAAGAAGCTTGCAGTTCCTGAATTTCAGATCCTGAAGCAGGCTGTTACGGAAGGTTGCAAGACTCAGGTCACACCCGTCGAACGAGCAGCTCCTGAAGGTAATGCCCGTCATATCGGCCCTGTTTGCGTCACACTTTATGAAACAGCACTCTTCATAAACCCCTTTGGAAAGAGGCTTCTCAGAAAGAGATATGCGCTCAAAAACCCTGTTTTCGATCAGTTCGGTGTTCATGTTAACAACATAGTACACGAAATGCTCACTGCCAAGCCGGAAACTGTTGCCAGTTGAACGTCCTGCACGCTTTCCACTATCGCCATCCGCCTCCAAGAGCCCGATAGAGTTCTGACATCGCCGTAAGGTGCTGACGCCGTACAGAGGCAAGGTCAAGCTCCGCCTGCAGGGCGCTTGTCTGGGCAACCATAACTTCAAGATAGGTTGCCATTCCGCTGCGGAAAAGCATCCCTGCATTGGAAACCGCTTTATGCAGTGTTGCAACTCTCTCTGTTGCAATGCTCTCCTGTAGTTTCACCTTGTCGAGCTGAACCAGCGCATCCGATACCTCTCCGACAGCCTTGAGCAGCGAAAGCTTGAACTCAAGCTCCGTCTGCTCCCGTTTTATTCTTGTCTGCTGATAGCGGGCTTTCAACTGACCGCGCTGGAAAACCGGCTGCAACACGGCTCCCTGCACAACGCCGAAAATGGAGCCCGGAACGGTAAACCACTGGCTTCTTTTGAACGCTTCAAGGCCACCGGTAGCCGTAAGGGTCAGCGAGGGGTAGAGCGAAGCTTCGGCCTCACCCATATCGGCATGAGCCCCCCTGACCGCCAGTTCAGCCGCACGAACATCCGGCCGGTTCTGCAGAAGGGAGGAGGGAATTCCGGAGGGCAGCTCGTCAGCCACTTTGAGGGTAAAGAGTGTCTGATCCCGCTGGATGGCTCCGGGCATCCGGCCGCAAAGGATGCTGAGCGCACTCTCCTGCGCACTGATTTTCTGCTCAATCTGGGGAAGTGATCCCGCTATCGACTGCCGTAACGCCTCCTGCTGCTGAACGGCAAGGGCCGTTACCTGACCGGCATCATACTGAAGCCCGATCATTTTCAGCGTGGTGTCGGCAATGGCAAGGTTTTTTCTGGAGCTTTCGAGCTGCCGGTCAAGCATCAGCAGATTGTAATAACCTGAAGCAACGTCAGCCACCAAACGGGTACGAACGGCTTTTGCCGCCTCCCCTGTCTTCAGGTAACCGGCAAGGGCTGAGATCTTTCTGCTGCGAATTTTTCCCCAGATATCAACCTCCCATGATGAGGTGCCGTAAGCACTGTAGTCTTCAAGATTTGTCTTTACACCGTTATCGGACGGATGCGTTCTGCTGTTCTGGACACCGAGGTTCAGCGTCGGCAAAATGCCGAGACGTGCCGAGATGAGCGTTTGCTGTGCATAGTCAATATTTTTGAGCGCCACCTGCAGGTCAATATTGTTCACCATTGCGCTGTCAATGAGCAGAGAAAGTGTTTTATCAGCAAAGAAACTGCGCCAGGGCAAGAGGGCAATCGATGAATCAGCCGAGCTCACAACTGAAGGGTCACCTCCACGATAAGCCTGCGGCATAGCAACTTCAGGCTTCCTGTAGCTTCCGGTAGTGCTGCATGCCGTCACGCCGAGAGAGAGCAGCATCAAAATGCCTCTCCGTAAAATCCGTTCACCTGCTTTTCTCATAGAGAACCTGTTAATGCTGTCATTACTTCTCATCATAACTGCGAAGCCCCCTTTTTCTCCTCTCGCTCAACCTCGTCAAGCAGCTCCCCCGCCTCTACAATCGTTGCCGCAGGTCCGGTTATTCGCTCCTGAAGATGCTGGAAGGTCACAAAAAGCACCGGTACAACAAGAACACCGAGCACCATGCCGACAAACATACCGCCGATAGCTGCCGCGCCGATGGAGTGGTTACCCTGGGCCGCAGGGCCGGTCACAAAGAGAAGCGGGAGAAGTCCGGCCACAAAGGCAAGTGACGTCATAAGAATCGGCCGCAGCCTCGCTTTGGCGCCCTCAATGGCCGCAGCGGAGAGTGAACTTCCGGCAACCCTGCGCTGGAGGGCAAACTCGACAATCAGAATGGCGTTCTTGGCCAGAAGTCCGATCAGCATGATAACCGCCACCTGTACATAGATATTGTTCTCAACCCCGGCAAGCTTGATGCCGATAAAGACCCCGAGCAGACCGGTCGGAATGGAGAACATCACCGCAAGCGGCAGGAGATAGCTCTCGTAGAGCGCGGCAAGCAGAAAGTAGACAAAGACAACGGAGAGCAGAAAGATAAAGAGCAGCCCGCCGGTTGATTCAAGCTCCTCACGGCTCTGTCCCTTCCAGTCATAGGTGTAGCCTGCCGGAAGAGCCGTTTTGGAGAGCTCTTCAACGGCCTTGATAGCCTGGCCGGTACTGAAACCCGGCTTGACCATGGCGTTAACGGAAACCGCATTGAACATGTTGAAGTGGTCAACCGATTCGGTGCCGTAGACCCGCTTCAGGGTGATGAGTGACGAGACCGGTACCATGCTGCCGCCGGAGCTCTTGACAAAAATACCGTTCAGTGAGGCCGGTTCGGAGCGCTCCCCCGGTTCGGCCTGCATGATCACCCGATAGTACTTGCTGAACCGGTTGAAATCCGATGCCTGTGAGCTGCCATAGTAAACCTGCATGACGGAGAGAAGCTCCTTGACATTGACACCGAGCTGGGCTGCCTTGGCGTTATCCACCACAAGCTCAAACTGGGGGTTGGTAGCCTTGAAGGTGGTGAAGGCCGCTGCAATTTCAGGGCGTTTCATCAGCTCTCCGATAAAGCCCTGCGCAACACTGCCGAGTTTATCCAGCCCGCCACCGCGACGATCCTGCACCACAAACTCAAGACCGCTGACGGTGCTGAACCCTGGAACCGTCGGCTGGGCAAGTGCAAAGAAGGAGCCCTCCCTTCCCGATAGTTTTCTGCTTATGGTGGCCAGAATTTTTTTGATGTTTCCATCCGGCCCGCGCTCCCCCGGCTCCTTGAGCTGCACAAAAAGCAGACCCGACGAGGGGGATGAACTTCTGGAAAGGATATTGATACCGGCAACCGAGATCGCCTTTTCTATCGCAGGAATGGTGCCGAGGGTTGCCGAGGCCCTGTCCATGACCGCCTGGGTACGGGCAAATGATGCTCCGGGAGGAAGGGTGACGGAGACAATCACAAAACCGTTATCCTCATCCGGAATAAATCCCGTCGGCGTCACCTTGAACATCACAAAAGAGAGTACGACAAGCAGTCCAAGAAATCCAAAGGTAAATCGCTTGTTGCGGATCAGATAGACCAGTGCACCGAGATATTTGCGCTTCAGCACGTCAAAAGCGGTGTTGAACGCGGTAAAGAACCGATGGCCGAATGCCCCGAATTTTTTCAGTTTCTTATGAGTTCCGTCTCCTTTCGCATCATGGAGATTGGTGAGAAACAGAGCGCAGAGAGCCGGACTCAGGGTAAGGGCATTGACGGCTGAAATCAGAATGGCAATGGCAAGCGTAAAGGCAAACTGCCGGTAGAACACACCGGTAGATCCCTGCAAAAAACCGACCGGAAGAAAGACTGATGCCATCACGAGCGTAATGGTGACAATCGCGGTTGTAATCTCCCGCATGGCTGAAACCGTGGCAACCTTGGCCGGATAGTTCTTCTGCTCCATTTTGGCATGGACCGCCTCAACAACCACAATGGCATCATCAACCACAATTCCGATAGCGAGCACAAGCCCGAAAAGGGTCAGCACGTTGATGGAAAAACCAAAAAGGTTCATGAAGAAAAAGGTGCCGATAATGGCAACAGGAACGGCAATGGCCGGAATAATGGTGGAACGAAAATCCTGCAGAAAGAGAAAGACCACCAGAAAAACCAGCAAAAACGCCTCGATCAGCGTATGCTCAACCTGTACAATCGACTCGTCAACCACCTTTTTGGAGCTGAAGGGAATCGAATAGCTTATACCGGCAGGCAGAGCACCTGCGGCCTTCTCAAGCACCTTGCGAAGGCCGGTCTCAACCTTGTTGGCGTTTGAACCCGGAGCCTGATAGACAGCCATCACCACACCCGGGTGGCCGTTGGCCTTTGTATTGACCGTATAGCGATAGGCGCCGAACTCGATACGGGCAATATCGCCGAGTCTAAGCAGCGATCCGTCGGGATTGGCACGGATCACCATATCCTCATAATCGCCGGGGTAGGCATTCTTCCCCTTGTACTTCATCACATACTGCATCGCCTCGCTGCTGTTCTCGCCGAAGGAGCCCGGAGCCGCCTCAAGGTTCTGGCTCTGGATTGCGGCTGCGACCTCCTGCGGGGTCACCTTGTATGCCGCCATCTGCTGCGGGCGCAGCCAGATGCGCATGGCATAATCCATGTTGCCGTAAACCGAAACCTGCCCTACACCGGGAACACGGGCAAGATCATCGACAATATTGATCTTGGCATAGTTCTGCAGGAAAATCTGGTCATAGGCCTTTGAACTGCTTGAGAGCGTGATCAGCATGATCTGGCTGTTCTGACGCTTGACGGTCGAGACACCGATCTGGTTAACCTCTGCCGGGAGGCGGCTTGCCGCCTGGGCCACCCGGTTCTGAACATTAACCGCCGCCTGGTCGGGATTGGTACCCTGCTTGAAAAAGACCGAAATGGAGAGCGATCCGTCATTGGCGGAGGTTGAGGTCATGTAGGTCATGTTTTCAACCCCATTGATCGCCTCTTCAAGCGGAGGAGCAACCGAACGACCGACTGTTTCAGCACTGGCACCGGGATAACTCGCACTCACAGAAACGCTTGGCGGTGCAATATCAGGAAATCGGGTAATGGAGAGCTGGTTGATGCCGACAAGGCCGAGAATAACCAGAATGATCGAAATGACGGTAGCAAGAACCGGCCTTGATATAAAACGTTCAAACATGAATAATCTCTGGTTTAGCGCCTTCAATCCGTTACGGAACTCTGTTTTCCTCTCTTCACTGTTTTGCTGCCGCTGCCGCTGGAGCTGCGCTGAGCGGCTTTATCACCGTACCATCCGGAAGTTTTTCCGTACCGGCCGTTACAATAGTCTCTCCCGCCTTCAGGCCGGAACCGACGATGTAGTTGTTACCGCTCTTGCCGGTAACGGTAATCGCCTGCTTTTTGACCCGGTTGCCGCTGCCGAGAAGAAAGACAAAAACCTTGTCCTGCAACTCAACAGTCGCCGCCTGCGGCACAAGCAGCACATTATGATAGATCGACTCCAGAACAACCTTGCCGGTGTTTCCCGAGCGCAGCAGCCCCTCCTGATTCGGAAATACCGCCCGTATCCTGACCGAACCGGTTGCCTGGTCAAACTCGCCGCTGATGGTATCGACAGCTCCCTTTGAGCCGAAAAGCGTGCCGTCCGCCATGACAAGAGAGACCGGCGCCACCTGGCGCAGCTTCTCCTGTATGGTGCTGCCCGTATAGCGGTTGCGGAACTGCATAAAATTAATTTCACTCATGCTGAAGTAGGCATAAATCTCGCTGACGTCACTGAGCTGCGTCAGCGACTGGCTCTGATTTTTGGTAACCAGACTCCCCATCCTGAAGGGAATTCTGCCAATGTAACCGCTTACCGGTGCTTTTACGGTGGAGTAATCCACATTGACCAGTGCAGAGCGGGCCGCAGCTCTTGCCTGCTCGACAGAGGCCTGGGCGGCCTGACGGCTTGCCCTGGCGGTTTTAAGCTGAATGTCCGAGACCACACTGTTCTTTACCAGCGGCACCAGTTTCTCCTCGTTGAGTTTGGCAACCACGAGCGAAGCTTCAGCGGCATGCTGGGATGCGAGTGCACTGTTGTACTGCTCACGATAGAGGCGGTCATCAATTTTAAAGAGCGGCTGACCCGCCTTCACCCATGCACCTTCATCAACATAGATTCTGCTGAGTGTGCCGTCAACCTGGGGACGGATCTCCACATTGACCTTGCCCTCAAGCAGGGATGAGTAGGAGCTGCTCACGGTTGCATCTCCGGGAGTAACCCTCATCACCGGAAGAGCCGGAGTCCCCTTTTTCTCACCATCCTTGCCGCCGTTTGCCGGGCCGCATCCGGCAAAGAGTACCGGTATACAGATGCCGATTACGAGCTGAAACCTGAAAAATCGCTGTATCACCCTGTTCTTCATAATAACCTGTTGTTAATCCACTGAAACTTCAAAAAACTCTATTGTTCACCGCCCACGCCCGTCAGACCGGGAAAACATGCAACAATTTACAAGGATACCACTTACACGCAAAAAACCAATATCATTTGCTGCATCCTCAGTAACGATAGACGATGTTTCTTAATATTTCTCTCTCTGCACGTCCAAACATTATATAGTTATCCCTTCGGCTCTTTTACCTCCCCCTCAAGCTCCAGGAGAAACTTTTTAAGTGCCAACCCTCCGCGATATCCGGTAAGAGTGCCATTACTTCCGATAACCCGGTGACAGGGAATAAAAACCGGCAGAGGATTACGGTGATTGGCCATTCCGACCGCCCTGACTGCACGAGCACTTCCTGCGGCTTCGGCAATCTCGCGGTAGTTGCGGGTAGATCCATAAGGGATAGCGGAGAGCTCTCTCCAAACTCGCAGCATAAACGGAGAGCCGACAGGAGCAAGGGGAAGGATGAAATGGCTCAATGCGCCCTGCAGATAGGCATGCAACTGCCGGAACGCCTCCCCGGTCAGCTCCGTTTCACCGATTTCAGCATCTTCGGGAAGAGTGTCCGCAGGAAAAAAAAGGTTGGTAACAGCACCTTCGCACGCCGCAATGCCAATACGGCCGATCGTTGTATCCTGAAAAGTGAGCATCATAGCATGAAAACCTTTTTCCCGCAAGTTATAGCGGTGCCGTAAAGAGTACCGAAAGCCGCCCGGATAAACCACTTATTCACTCCTGAACCGGCTGAACGGGATTCCTTGCAGATTTTCCGACAGCATAACTTCCGGGATACTGGAAAATCCGCAAGTCAAAGTAGGAGAGAACGGCAATGATATGATCAAGGATATCCGCCTGCACCTGTTCAAATGCCGCCCACTCCTTTTCACTGCTGAAGACAAGGATCTCGATCGGTAATCCATTCGAGGTCGGTTCAAGATACCGGATGATCAGACTCATCGACGCATTGACCTTCGGATGTTTGTGAAGATATGCCGAGAGATAGGCTCTGAAGATGCCGATATTGGTCATTCGCCGTTCATTGACCTCAAAACGGTCATCTATCTCATCACGGCGGTTGTATGTGTCGATTTCCTCTGTTTTTTTATCAAG
>JAAXXL010000118.1 GCA_013334485.1 Chlorobiaceae bacterium
ATGAGATATTTCAAACATCTCAAACCCATCAATACTCTCGGTATCGTCTTCACCAGTGCCGAAGAAGATTCGGTTCGTCAATACAAAGCAATGGCCGCGATTGCGGTACAGCAAAACATAAAAATAGAGAAAATCGATATCGGGACATTCTCTGACCTCAGTAAATTCAAAACAGTAAACGGGGAAGCCATCTTCATTACGGGGAGTTCCCTCGCCCACTTGTGGATCAAAGATATCCTGTCAATTCTGAAAAAAAGGCAGATCCCTGCTGCAGATATCTTCCCAGACGATTCGGACTCAGGATTGCTGCTAACTCTGTCTCACCCCCCTCTTTTGCAAGGAAAAATGGCTGCGGAAATGGCTGCGCAACTCCTACTTAACAAGAAGCCCGACGCCATTCCCCCCTATACCTCTCGAGATACGGAGCTGGTATACAACCTTGTGGAGGCCAAAAGTCTTGGCATCACTATCCCTGTCGATCAATTGATTGAAGCAAATAAGGTAATTAAATGAGCCGCTATTCTCTTGCTCCGTATCATTTTGCAAAGAGATTTATTGTCTGCCTGCTCATCTGTCTTATCACCTCAGTAGCCGCACCCATTTCCGCCTACGCCCAGCCGAAGGAACTTTTGATCGGCATTGAACCGGAGCACAATATTTTTGACCAGATGCAGCGGTATCGCTATTTAGCCCGTTATCTTTCCGAGCAGCTTGGAGTGAAAGTGAATCTCACTATAATGAGTCGCTATGGTGAAGTGATCAAACGGTTTAAAACCCGCAAGCTAGATGGAGCGTTTCTCACTTCCTATACTGCAAGCATGGGGATCAAAGATTTAAATCTGGAACCTGTGGTCAACCCAGTCAATCTAAACGGAGAATTCAACTCACAGGGATATATTTTTGTCCGCAAAGACAGTGGAATACACGACGTTAAGGATATGAAAGGAAAACGCATCGTCTTTGTAGACCCAGCAACCATGGAAGGATATCTCTTCCCTCTGGCATATTTGGAACGACACGGCATTAGAAACATTAATACCTTCTTCGACCGATTTGATTTTTCGGGCAGCCATGTATCATCAATTCTCGCGGTCCTTGATGGAAGAGCCGATATTGGTTCAGCGAAAAATACAGTTTTCAACAACCTGATTCACAATGATCCATCGATTGGGCAAGAACTTGAGATCCTTGCTCAATCGCCAAAAAGCCCTGAAATCACTCTCTGCATAAACAATGAAATCGACCTATATTTACAGGCAAAGTTGGTTAACCTCCTGTTACAAATGGACAAAACGGCTCAGGGGAAAAAGGTTCTTGAGCAGTTCAAGGCTCTGCGCTTCGTCAAGGCAAACAAAACAGACTTTACTTTAATAGATGAAATGGCGCAGGAAGCTAAGGCTGCCATAGCGGAACACGGCAAATAACCGATGAAGAACAAAATTATCATTTCTTTTCTCGTGTTATTTCTGCTGTTTCTCACAGGTATCGTCACAACTCTGCACATTATCGACAAGACAACGTCAAATCTTTCCTCCCTGCTTTTGCTGCACAAGGTAGAAGTTATCCGGCAAGATCTGGTCATCAACGTCCAGACAGTGCAATCAAATCTTTATACTACGGGAACATCATTCGGCAAGGAGTTGGACACAATAGTGGACAATGTCCTTAAACTTGATGAGAGGGCAAAAACATGTACAGACTGCCACCATGAACCTGCGGTGGAAAAAGAAATTTTGCAGTTGCAAGGGTTGGTTGCACAGTACAAGGACGCTCTCAGCTTTTTCATGACTTCTACGGCAGACGCGGAAAGGATAAAAAGACTTCAGGTTTTCGCGGTAGATATCGGGGACAAGATAATTGCAAAGTCACAGTGGATGGCCATAAATGCCAATGAAGCTTTGCGGAAAAAAACAACTGCGGCGATGAAGGAGGTGGCTTACTCCAAAAAAGTATTGATTGGCACCCTTGCTTTCTCATTCATTGTAGGAGTGTTCATCGCCCTGTATTTCACCAAAAGCATTACCGACCCTGTTGCAAAACTTTTGGCCGCTACCAGAAAGCTTAAATCAGGCAAATTGGAATACCGGATAGAGGAAAAGTTAAAAGACGAGTTTGGCGAGCTGGCTGATTCGTTCAATGAGATGGCCGTTTCCCTGAAGGATCAGTGTAACCAATTGCAAGCAGCGGAACGCCTTGTCGTGGTAGGCGAACTTGCCGCTGGCATGGCCCATGAAATAAAAAACCCCATGGCAGGAATCAAAGTGTCCATGGAGGTCCTCTATCGTGAGGCCCCGCTTGATCAGGAAGACAAAGAAGTTCTTTCCCGGGTCATTAATGAAATCGACAGAATCACCGCCCTGCTCAAAGGACTACTCAATTATGCCCGCCCCCCTAAACCAGAAATGGTCTCCTTGGATGTCAACCATCTACTTGAATTAACAATTAAATCTGCCAAGTTTGCCTTACAAAACCAAAAAAACAAGGGCGCAGAACCAGGCAGACAAATCCAATTCGTCAAAGACTTCAGTCCCGACCTTCTGCATATCGTTGCTGATCCGGGCCAGCTACAACAAATTTTTCTGAACCTGATTCTGAATGCAATGGACTCCATCTCTTCCATTCCCGAACGACAAGGTGTTATAACCATACAAACCAGACAATTGTCGGACGAATTGGTTCAAATCTCCATTACCGATAATGGCAAAGGAATAGAAAGCAAAATACTTGAAAAAATATTCAACCCGTTTTTTACTACCAAATCTAAAGGGACCGGCCTGGGTT
>JAAXXL010000074.1 GCA_013334485.1 Chlorobiaceae bacterium
CTCGGCTATTTCCCCGATGTGGTTCGTCTTCGCCCGGCATCAACGGTATCAAACGAAAAATTCGAGGTTGCCGAAATCATGAACCTCCGCGAAATTCGCCACAATTCAAGGGATAAAAGAGAGTGAATACAATAGACTTTATTACAGGCATTGGTTTTGTATCCAGTGTAATTACCATTATTGGTGCGCCGCTTGTTCTTTGGGGCATATGGCAGCTTTTTCTGAACTATAAAGAAGCTAAACGACTGAACCAGATTGTTTCGGTTGTTTTGCAGTGCACTGAAGATAACCGTAAAATTGTTCCGCTCATGGTTGTGCGCCGCAAGGATATTACCAGAGCTGAACTGCAGGGCATTCTCGGGACAATTAAAATGAAACCTTCCATTACCGGGCGATACAAACTCGATCATCTGAATACAAAAAAATTCTGGCAGGACATTGAGCGCTTGCAAGCCTCAGATAATGACGATAATGACCAGCTTCTCATTCCCTGCAGCCCTGACGAGATTGAGCAGTTTGATGTGTAGCCGGAGACTTTAGTTTTGATTCTCGTTTTTATTTTTGCTTATTTACAATAAATACATCATGTCTTTATTGATAAATGAGAAAAAATCAGTACATATAAAGCATATTTATGCTTCGAGATTATTGACTTATACTCTGATATAACGCACGATCCTGTCCTCTGACCGACTGAACTCACGCTACAAAGCTTTGTCGGGTTGCCGGTATAGCTCCCTCCAATGCTCCCGTATGTAGTCGCCTTGCTTTACTGAAGTACACCTTAACGCCGCCGTTATGCCCAGTACGCAGTCTATCATTCAGCTCGGATTGAAACTTTTGAAAAATGGCAGGCTTGATGCTAATGAGCTGGGGTCGTACAGTGATGCTTTTTCAATACTCAAAGTTGATGTTTCCAATCCCCTGAAGCTTGCCGCACTGAAATCGGTTTTTTCCGCTCCTGATGATCAAACTGCCAAATATTACAATCCATTTCCGCTAAATCCTGAGCATATCAACTATCCCTGCGATAGTGCGCCTCCGGGTGATGTTCCAGGCTTTGGAGAGGCTGAAGTGGCTGGTAGTAATGAGTTAACACTGCTGGAAAAATATGGAACATTTGTTTCCGTCGTCGCCATCACAGATGATGTTGATTCTGCTGTTCATACCCAAACCCCGGTATACGATCTTTTTAAGACAGCAGCAGCAATTGATGATTGTCTAAAAAAAGGAGAGGGTAACGATAAATTTTTGCTGGTTGGTTGTGATTTCTCCGGAATTCAGGACACAGTGTACACCATTTCCTCAAAAGGAGCGCTCAAAACGCTTCGCGCCCGCTCTTTCATGCTGGAACTGCTCACCGAGCATATCATCCACGAAATCCTCACTGCCGTCGGTTCCAATCGTCATGCTGTTGTGTATTCGGGTGGAGGTGGCTTCAGCCTGCTTTTACCGAACAGCGAAGAGTCCGTTCGAAAGATCAATGATTTCCGTACCCGGATCAACGAATGGACGTTCGACGAGTTTTCGGGCCGCTTATTCATCGCAATGGATGCATTGCCTTTCGGGAATGAGGAACTTCTCTCTGGAATGAGTTTTCGAAATATCCGTCAAACCCAGGCAGACAATCTTGACCGTCTGAAGAGGCGAAAGTTTATCGATCAGTTTGATCAACTGTTTACACCATCCATGCCAAAACAGTTGACGGTAACTACTGAGTGTCAGATAAGCCGAAGAGACGATTTGCCGGATGAGTTCATGTTTGATATCGGCGTCGAGCTCGGAGAGCAGATGTCGCCGGATAACCAGCATCAAGATGGCCGTATATGGGTTTCTGAAAGCTGCTATCACCAGTTCAGGATTGGTGACAAGCTTGCAGCCGCACAATCTGTTGTTCGATATCAAACGATGCCGGAAGGAACGGAACCATTTTTCAAATTTCCAGATGTCAACTGGAGCAAAGAGGACAAGAGTTGGGTCTATTACCGAATAGGTGATCAACAATCAAAATCTGCAGATTGTTGGATTATGAATGACTGGACAGCCGGTCAACCGATTTTGTATGCAAATTATGTCAGAAAGCATGGCGAATTGTCCGAATATGCTAAAAAACGAGAAAACGAAAGCTTGAAAGAGGAGAAGCGTACAGCCAAGTCAGATCATACGGCAACCTTTCAGGGACTTGCAGCAAGCTCTTGTGGAGCTGATCTGATCGGAGCACTTCGCATGGATGTCGATAATCTTGGAAACATGTTCAGCAATATTGATAATCTTGTTCTTCTCTCTGCTTGCTCGCGAATTCTTAACATCTTTTTCAAAGTTTATCTTAACAAGATATGTTTTGATCGAAAAACCGACATCCTGAAAAAATCGGAGGCCGTTGATAGAGTATGGGGAAATCCGGGTAGAAACGTTTCTATAATTTATGCAGGCGGTGATGATCTCTTCATCGTCGGAGCGTGGGATGACACGGTCGAACTTGCCTTCGATATCCAGAAAGCTTTTGAGAGCTTTACCTATGGACGTCTGAAGAACGAGGGCGGAATATCGGGAGGACTGACGCTTCATCAGCCGAAGTTTCCTCTATATCAGATGGCAAGTCTCTCTGCTGGAGCAGAAGCCTACGCAAAGCATGATGACGATGGTGATGGTCTGCAATGCAAAAACCGAATTTCGCTGTTTTACGATCACTCGAAATTGCACCGCAAAATGCGACTTGGGCATCACCATCGGTCTCGTTACATGCTTTCAATGGAGTGGACGCTCGCCTATGCGTTTCTTTTGCCGTTGATGGGTGTCTATCAGCGGTGTTCTTCGTCTGAGCCTATGTTCAACCCGTCAGAAAGAAAGAGAATGGAGGTTGATAAATTCAGCTTTGGGACAATTGAAAAGTGGTTTGCAGTGATCGAGAAATATCAGCAAAGCAATCTGCTTTATCTGCCGACGATGGCAAGGGTCATGCGAGGTCTTGAACATGAATTTCGTAAGAATCGTGATGATTCCGATCTCTTCGAAGAACTTGTTGCCTGTCTCTACACTACGGAGCAAGGTAAAAAAAACTGGATATCCCATTTTCATATTGCTCTCAACTGGCTTGCATATCTAAGGAGGACCGCATAATGGCAGATTTTATTAGTGTGTTTGGGCCTATTCCCGACCTTAATGCCAAAATGGAAGAAATAAAGAGAAGGCTTAGAGCCATTGAAACGTTTTCATCTGACTCTCAACAAGCATCGCAGGTAAGGGACCAATTTCCCGAGTATGCAGCCGCAATAGCAAAAAAGATCGGAACGAAAATAACCTCGACACAACTCCGAAGATTTTACACCTACGTCAAGTCGATCGAAATGGCTAACAGGCATTATAATCCAACGTCTCGTGAGATAAAGGACAAGTTCAAATTGCGCTTTATTCTGCCAAAGATCGCTGGTACTGGCGAAAAAGAGAGAAAGAGTTTGCATGGCCTTTACGAGATTCTCAGTGTATGTCTTCTGGATGGAAGCAAAATTAGGACTGTGGCAGATCTACGGGTGTTCGTGGAGTTTTTTGAGGCAATTCTCGACTACCATGCCTCACTGGACAAGAGTGAAAACCAAAACTAATCGGGGAGCGTGTGATGAACGAGATAAAACAGATCAGGCTGCTTGGCAATATCAAGATTGAGGGAGAAATCGAGGCGGTGACCGGCTTGCATATCGGCGGAACTGCTGATGCCATCGACAAGGGAGGGATTGATTCGCCGGTGATAAAAAATCCGGTGACAAACGAGCCATATATTCCAGGTAGTTCTCTTCGTGGTCGGATGCGTTCACTACTTGAAAAGAGAAACGGAAAGAAGCTCTTTCCCATGACTAATGAGATATGGATGGAGATGTACGACACGGGAGAGGATGTCGAAGCCAGGTCATCTGAGGTCTGTCGGTTGTTCGGTAATTCCAGAACGGGGTTGCCATCTGTCTTGCTCGTCAGGGACGCGTTGTATACTCCAGAGACAAGAGACGGATGTACAAGAAATGGCAAGTATATAGGCAAGTATATGGATAATGACCTGCCGGTCACCGAAGCGAAGATGGAAATCGTTGTTGACCGGATTACGGCACATGCTGTGCCCCGGACTATAGAGAGAGTGCCATCAGGGGCACGCTTCGCATTTGCAGTTGTGTATCGAGTGCAGGAGGTGGCTGACTGGCCTGATGCTGTAAAGAATGTTCCTGATGATTTGAAGAATATTCTTTGGGCACTTAAGGAGATCCAGAACCATGACGGCCTTGGTGGAAATACAGCTCGCGGCCATGGAGTTGTGCGCCTTCATCTGCGTTCGATGACCGTGACGCGTTACGATGGTCAAGAGACGGTGGGGCTTCCAGAAAAAGACGGTTCAGAAGACGAGCAAAAAGACTATTCATTTGAGGAGTTTGGCTCTAAAGCTGATGCGGTTTCGTTCTTGCCAACAGTCCATGAGCAAACAGCATAAGCCTTTACTCAAGCCATGCAAGAAAAAAATTATATTGTCCATCTCTTTTTCCGTAATGCTTTGCATATCGGCTCGTCGAGATCAGGTGCGGGGGTTGAATCGTCGCTGGACTTCATCCATTCCGATACTCTCTGGGCCGCGATCGCAAATTACTGGGCCATGCTTGGTTCGGTCAATGGTGTCTCCTTCAAGGATTTTCTTGATGGTTTCACTGGCGGAAAAGATGACGAATTGAAATCGGAGTTAAATGGACCGCCCTTTACCCTTTCGTCAGCGTTTCCTTTTTCTGTCAGGGGGCGTGAAAGTCGATACTGGTTACCAAAGCCCCTTTCGTTGTCCTTCGGGTTGTCAAAAATGAACAGCTCTGAATCAAGAAAAATCGAAAGAGAGCGGTATGCGAAAACACTGAAATCATCCCGATTCATTTTACGTGAAAACTTTGTTCGCTGGCAGGTATTGACAAGTCCTGTCGGTCACGATGTGTTTCTCGAACATTCTGAACGGATCGGTTACGATGCAATCCGGCCACAGGCGGCCATCGACAGGTTGACAAACTGCGCCAACCTGTTTCACAGCGCACTTTCCTACATGGAGCCGGTTTCAGAACGGGAAGGCCTCTATTTTCTTTTACGTGCTACAGATGACAGTATGGTTAGGGCACTTGAAACGGTACTGCAAGTGATCAGCGAAGCGGGTGGTATCGGAGGCGATATCAGTTCCGGGTGTGGGGAACTTCGTGCTCATACGATTAGTCAGATACAGGAAGATGATGTTACATGGGCATGTCTTAGTGGCCCCGCCGAGTCCAATGCGTATTGCCTGCTTTCACTCTTTGCTCCTTCATCGACGGAACAGCAGTCTGACAGGTATGCTGCTTTCAATACGGTCATTCGCAAGGGATGGACCGGTTCGCTGTCAACGGTCATGCAGAAGAAGCGTAAGACCGTTAATATGCTCACTGAAGGGAGTGTTATCCTCAATGAGTATCAAGGTCGCCTTGTCAACCTGACGCCTGATCCAGAAGTGACGCCAGAGTGGCAGGGTTTGCATGATATCTATCGGTACGGATTTGCCTTTCTTGTGCCGATAAGGATCAACATCAACGATTGATTGGCTATGACAAAGGAAACCGGTATCATCGAGCTGGAAACGCTTGTTCCCCTTTTTATCAAGGACAAGGATCCCGAATTTGGTGAGGGAACATATCCCATTGGCGACAAGATTTTCCTGCTTGACAACGACAAGCTGTGCAAGTTTCTTTACGATAAGGCATATGATACTGAGGGCAATCTGAGAGAGCCAGGAAAAGACTATGTAGAGTTTTATGGCAATTTCCTTGCAAGGGGTGAGCATGGCGATGAATTAACTCGTTATAATACATTTGTTGCACTATTCGGGCTCGAACAAATAATCGATGAGAGAAGGGTACCCCCGGGCTTTCAGAACCGATCTATCAAGTATTTTCTTGAAACAACACGACTGGTCAACACGAGTCCTCGAACTGCGGAGCCGGTTGTCCGTTCTATGGCTAAGGGTGTCACCAGCATGGCTGCCGTTGGAGGAGGCAAAAAGTTTATTGTGAACGGATTGGGAACTCCCTACATCCCTGGTAGCTCAATTCGAGGTGCAGTGCGAAATGCCCTTCTCTGGACTATGCTTCGAGAAGACCCTGCTCTGAAAATCACTTTTGATACTTTCGTTCAGAGCAGACTGGCAAGTGCAACTGACTTGACACAAAAGCAAAAAAGAGAGTTTGCGCAGAAATTTAGCACTCCACCAAGGGAGGTTGGACTGGGTCTGAACGCTTTAACGGCTTCAAGACTTAACCCGACTTTTCAAGGTGTCGCTGAATATGGCGATGATTATGTTCATAGCTATAATACCCGCTGGGAAAATGCGAGCATAATACATCGTGATCTTTTCCGGATCGTGAAAATCAGCGACGCTACTTTTGTCGGTGATGTCCAGATAGAGGCCATTCCAGTTGAAACCTATAAACTGGAGCCCGGAAACGGTGGGAACGTATTCCAGATCAAGCCAAATACTCATGTAAGACTCAACGGGGTCAAGGCTGCTGTCAAGGCCCGATTCAGGATAACGATCGATAAAGCCCTTGCAGCCGAGATTTTCAGTGGTACGATTCCCCAATACCTGAATTCTGTCCCAGAGCTTTTGAAAGCGCTCAACTGCTTCTTCAGAGCTGTTGCGACTCAGGAGCATAGTTTTTTCTCTTTAGCTCCTAATAGTCACAATGTTCGGGCGGTGAGGCAATGGTATCAAGAGTATAGGACTGTTTCCGGTGATGATACGGCAGAGTTACCGTTGCTTTTCCGTGTTGGGTGGGGTGGTGGAATGATGAGCAAAACCCAGTTTTTACACTTGTCGGATCCAGACAGGAAAACGGTTCGTAATCTGACGAACAATAAAGGAAGCGCGGTTGCTCCAAAATCGAGATGTCTGCAAGTAGAGGAACACAATGCGGTAACTCCGCTTGGCTGGTGCACTCTTCGATACATTGGTACTGATGCGGAAGAATTTTTTCATTCCAAAGTTTTAAGTGTCGCAGAAGCGAGGCAATCTACATCTCGTCCCCAAAATTGTGTCAAGGCGATTATTGTTGATGCGAGTAGTAGCCCAGCAAAGATTATAGTGAAAGAGGGGCTATATTATGATACCCAAACTTTTATGCCTAAGACGCTTCAGTGTCTGCAATTAACACAAGGTTCCGAACTATTGGTAACCTTGGTCATCACTAATGGAAAGCTTCAAAAAGCTGAATTCTATAATACAGTTTGATTTCAGACATGATACCGCGCAAGGCCGAAAAGCTTTCGACTTATGATGCAACTCAAGATTGGCACTACTTGCTGGCCGGACTTGTTGAAACGCAGAAGCGTATGCGACGCAACTGTCTGCCCCATGAATTAGTGCATTCCTACTTTGGAACACGTGTTAAACATGGAGATGCTCCTGAACTGGCGACTGATGATCTTGACCAAACTCCATTCAGGCAATCACTTCGGGTGTTCAAGACATTTTACAAGATCAATTACCCGCTTGCTGATTCATGCAAAGTGCTTGTGTCAATGGTTGGCTTTTCGCTTGAACCTGTCATGCATACTCTGCTGACGCTTCAACCGGATAAGGTAATCCTTGTGTTCTCTCAGGAAAGCGCGAAGTTTGATGGCGGTGTTACTGCGGCTGACTATATCAAGTTTCTCATCAAGCTCTATTGTACTTCTTACACTCCTGCCTTAGAAGAAATTCGTTTGACGAGTACTGATACCGCCGAAGTCTTTGCACGTGTACATGAAAAGATCAATGAGTACTCTTTTCATTGCACTCATGGCAACGTAGCTATCGATGTGACCGGTGGGAAAAAGTCAATGGACGCTTCCGCCTTTCTGGCAGCATCACTGTTCGACAATGTTGCAATCTACTATGTGGATTATGAGGAATATGACAGCCATGGAGGTTATCCTGCATGGGGGTCCGAATTTCTCAACCTTCTTGAAAATCCTTATTCGATTTACAATGTCCGTGAAGAACAGCTTGTCAAGGAGTTATGGGAGAAAGGGAACTATTCCGCAGTCAAAAAGCTGGCGGACTCGTTGATCAAATCCCTCACACAGGAGAAGGCAAAAAAATATTCACTTGGGGATAAGCGCATCCTGTTTCTTGAGATAGCTAAGGCGGCAGCATGTTACGAGGCATGGCTCCGGTTCGATTATGAAGAGGCGGGAAGGAGTATGTTCAATGTCGGCGCAACCCACCATGGGCAAGTGCTCGAAGCATTGGTTCGATGCAGTAACGTGTTTGTGAAAGGGCAGATATGCGGGCAGGGGCTTGCTTGTCTGACCTACAAGCTTGCAACAGATCGTTACTTGCGGGGGCGTGAGGCTACACATAATGGTGAATCGAACAGGGCGGCATTGTGCTTTACACAAGCAGTTGAGGTATTATTGAAGTTTGCTTACTCTGCAGAACGTCTTGAGGAATTGGAACGGAGCCGCACTGAGGTGTTGCTCAATAATTTGTTTAATGGTCATGAAAAAAAAGGTCACAAGAGCATTTTTCGTGGAGAGCGTTTGAGAAAACGGATCAAGGAAGATGTGCTGGATCAAAGAAATGATTTGTCACATCATTCATGCAGAACGCAACCGTTTAACATTAGAGAAATATTCAGTCGTATGGAATCGGCGGTGTATGATTTTCTCAACCTGTTTGCTGTAACATATCGTATTTCAAGTGTTGAAATAGACACCTTTTCCAAGCAAGCCACCTTCCTTCATCTTGATGACAATCTGCAGTTCACTGTGCCAAACTTGGCTGAAGGTGAACGTACAACTGAGGCATGACCCATGCGCATAACCCTCGAACTCTCCCACCGCAAGCGTACCGTAACGCTGCCGATCAACAACAGCCACCTCGTCTCTTCCCTCATCTACAATATCGTCGATAAAAGCTCAAGCGAGTATGCTGAACGATTGCATAATCAGGGTTACAGGCTTCAGAACAGGGCGTTCAAGCTGTTTACCTTTTCGCCGCTCTATCCGGGGAACCGGCACAAGTGGGTGATGCATGAGAACGGGACGATGAGCACGGCTGAGGCGTTGCTGCATGTTATGATCTCTTCACCGAAGGAGGAGTTTATCGAACATCTGGTGATTGGCTTGTTGCAGGAGCCGTATGTCTGGATCGGCAATGAGCGCTTCCGGGTGGAGACGGTGCGGAAGCTTGATCAGCCTGAGTTGACTGGCGATATGGAGTTTGTCATGCTCTCGCCCCTGGTTTGTACTACGAAGCGGGAGGCTGATCAGTATCCGCAGTATCTCTATCCTGGAGATCAGGAGTTTGAGCGTGTGGTGCTTGAAAATCTTTGCCGGAAGTATCAGACGCTGCATGGGCGGTCGTTTTCGTGCGAGAGCGGGCAGTTTGGGTTTGCAATTGACGAGGCTTATGTGGAGCGGATGAATGGCAAGGTTCAGAAGCTGATTACGCTGAAGGAGGGGCGTTCGGATGAGACGAAGATCAAGGGGGCGCTTGCGCCATTCAGGTTGAGGGCTCCGAGGGAGTTGATGGAGATCGGGTATGAGTGCGGGTTTGGCGAAAAGAACTCGATGGGCTTTGGTATGGTGAAGGTTCAGCTCAGTTTGTAGCCGGGGCCGCCGCCACCTTCTGGGGGTGCCCAGGTGATGATGCCGTAAGGGTCTGCGGTTTCACAGGTTTTGCAGTGCAGGCAGTTGGAGGGGTTGAGCTTGAGCGCTTGAACAGGGTCAGCGGTTATTTCATACACTGCTGCAGGGCAGAAGTGCTGGCAGGGGTTGGCGAACTCTTCAGTGCATTTTTTTAGGCAGATCTCTGCGATATCTTCAGCTTTGATTTTCAGGTGGCAGGGCTGGTTCTCTTCGTGCATGGTGCCTGAGTGGTAAAGGCTCTGCTCCTTGCTAAAGGTGAGGCTACCGTCGGGCTTGAATTCCTCTTTTATAGCAGTAAGCTTGTTCTGTTTTTTTTGGCCTGTTTTGGTGTTGAGCGAAAGGCCGGGAATGCTTAGCTGAAGGCCCGCTTGAACCAATCCGGCATATAATCCCTTGTCAAATGCTTTGCGGTAGTTCCGTGCTGCGTGAAGCTCTTCATACGCCCATGAAGTTCTGAACCGCTCATCGTAGCGTTTCAGCCGATCAGTTGAAAAATCGTTGTGCAGCAGCGCTTCAAAGAGGGTTTCGGCGGCAAGAATGCC
>JAAXXL010000075.1 GCA_013334485.1 Chlorobiaceae bacterium
GTCAGCCGCTTGGGACTTCGCAGAGTTTCGGAGGGCCCTATCTTGGTATTTTCACCGTCAAGCAGCAGCTTGTCCGCAAGATTCCCGGTCGTCTGGTAGGCATGACCAAAGACAAGGATGGAGATGATGGCTTTATACTCACCCTTCAGACCCGTGAGCAGCATATCCGGCGCGAAAAAGCCACATCGAACATCTGCAGCAACCAGGCTCTCAATGCTCTTCAGGCGGCGGTTTTCCTTTCATTGCTTGGCAAAGAGGGGATGAAGCAGGTGGCTGTTCAATCGGCACAGAAAGCTCACTATCTTGCCGGAAAAATTGCTGCGATCCCTGGATTTTCACTGAAATACACAAGCCCGTATTTCCGGGAATTTGTTGTTGAAACGCCAATTTCCTCCGCTGCCATAATTGAGAGGATGCTTGAGAAAAGGGTTTTTGCTGGATACGACCTTGCTCTGCACGGCGAAACCGGTTTGCTTGTGGCCGTCACGGAAAAACGGACGAAGATAGAGCTTGACAGCTTTGCTGAAAACCTTGCTGCTCTTGTATAGAGAGGAGTTGGAAATCTGTTGAGCTGCCTGAAGTTCGGCAGCTCAACAGGAAAGAAGCGGTTCGATGCTATATCAGCCCAAGGGACTCCAGTTCATTGTCCATGATTGCCTTGTTTTCAGCCGACATTGGTACAAGCGGCAGCCGGTAGTTCTCTTCAATCATTCCCATCCGGGCAAGAGCATACTTTACAGGTACCGGGTTGCTCTCTATAAAATTCAGCTTGAACAACCTGCGATACCTGCGGTTTATTGACCGGGCTTCATCAAGATTGCCCTCCTTTACAGCATTGACCAGCCGCTTGACCTGGGAAGGTACCTGGTTAGCCGCAACGGATATAACCCCGTCTCCACCCATAGCGATGAAGGGCAGAATCATGGAGTCCTCACCGGTCAGAACAGATAAATGTTCCGGACGTTCCTCAAGAAGCTCCGTGATCTGGCTCATGTTCTCTGTAGCCTCCTTGACGGCTGCAATGTTTCCAAAATCCCTGGCAAGGCGGAGGATCGTTGATGCGGAAACATTGCACCCGGTTCTTCCCGGAACGTTATAGATGATAATCGGTACAGTAACAGCTTCGGCAATATGCTTGTAGTGCTGGTAGATCCCTTCCTGTGAAGGTTTGTTGTAATAGGGTGCAACGGAAAGCAGAGCTGAAGCGCCTGCTTGTACGGCGTTCTTTGCAAGCTCAACGGCATGTTCAGTGGCGTTTGTGCCCGCACCTGCAGCCACAATAATCTTGTTTGCCGCCTCTTCCTTGACGGTACGGATGATTTCAAACTGCTCAGCACCGGATAGTGTCGGTGACTCACCGGTTGTTCCGCAGGGTATGATAATATCGGTTCCCGCTTCTATATGAAACTGTACCAGTTTTCTTAAAGCATCGGTATCAATGGACCTGTCCTGCCGGAATGGCGTTACCAGCGCAACGGCAGATCCTGAAAGGTATCGTGTGGACATACTATAAATCCCTTGTTAGTGGTACTCGGTTTTAGGGTTATTCCGATAAAATTCTTTTAAATAATGACTTGAAAGAAAAAAACAGTCTGAAACAATTCCAGGGAATACATGCACTGTACAGACTGCAGGCACATTCCTTTCTTTGATTTTCCTGATCTTTCAATTCAGAAAGATAGAAGATAAATAAAGAATGCAAATTTGCCCTTTCCGAAATATTTCAGCTGTCAGGAAGCGGTACAACCGGTTCCTTTCTACCCCCTGAATTATCACGGCATTCGTTCACGGATACACTGTCACCGGTAACTCTGAATTTCAGTGCAGGCATTGTCAGATCGTGCGGGACTATTTCTGTTTCCATTCAGAAGGATCTATGCTTATTAGCCATTTGAGCGTCCGTCTGATACCCTCATCCTGATTGACCACGGGTAACCAGCCAAGAACCCGGCGGGCTTTGGATGTATCGATAATGACATGGGACGCAAGCAGAACAACCGCCTGACGGGTGAGGAGCGGCCGTCTCTGGCTCTTGATTATCCGGTAGAGAGCCTCCATAACAGCAGCAAGCAGATAGACAAAAGCATAAGGCAGATAGAGCGTTGGAGGTGGTGCATGAATTTCAGCTGCCACCCGTTCGCATAATTCCTCAAAGGTTATTTTTCCACCGTCACAAGCCAGAAAACTCTCGCCTTCAGCATCCGGGTGGAGTGCCGCAAGCATCAGAAGATCAACGAGGTTGTCGATATAGATCATGTTCATATGTGCATGATGTGACCAGTAAAAGAGGTGATGGCCGTTAATGCCATCAGCCAGCAACGGGAACAAGGTTCGGTCGCCCGGTCCGTAAACCCAGACAGGATAAACAATGGATGCAATCATTCCTTTGGAGGCATATTCCTGCACCGTTCTGGTTCCCTCTATTTTGGTATCGGCATACGACTGGTTTCGGATGGCAAAGGGCGTCTGTTCATCAATTCGCTCAAATCTGGAATGATTGAATGATTCAAACGAACTGACATAAACGAGCCTGCGTACGTTGTGCCTGACCACTGATTCGCAGACATGACGTGTCCCGCCAACATTGATATCCCTGAAATCCTTAAGGTCTCCCCAATCCGATGTGAGGGCAGCAGCATGAAACACCAGATCGCAGCCATTAATTGCCTTATCGACCGCTTCCGGGTCACGGATATCACCTTCTATCACTTCCACGCCATCCTTCTTCAATCCGGCAATGCAGCCATTACCCTTGCGTACCAGAGCCTTCACGAGATATCCTTCCCGGATGCACCGTTTAATCAGATGAGATCCGATGAAACCCGACGCTCCTGTGACCAGTACAACTGTCATGATTTGTTGATTAACGTTGTGTATACTGTTTTCAGCAAGTTGCTCATGAAGGCTCCCCAGTTTGTCAATTCGAACTAATAATTTCATGCCGCCACCCACAACTTTACTGTGCATGAAACTTTTCCCATACGTTTTTCTTTATAAGTACGATATGGTTATTGGTATTAAACGCTACATATATAGCAATTTAAAAGATTACGCAGAAGCAGCAAACAAAGTAAACCTCATCAGATAAAGAACATGAACGAACTGAAAAATAAATTCTGCGAGCCATGCAGAGAAGGATCGCCTCCAATGCCCTCAACAGAGATCAATTTACTCTTGAAAAATATTCCTGGATGGGAAATTACAGAGGAGGATGGTATAAGCCGGTTGCAGCGAACGTTTACTTTTTCCGATTTCATGAAAGCTCTTGCTTTCACAAACCGTGTTGGAGAACTGGCTGAAAAAGAACAGCATCACCCAAAACTGGTTACCGAGTGGGGCAGGGTGACGGTAATCTGGTGGACACACTCAGTAAAAGGGCTGCACATGAATGATTTCATCATGGCAGCCAGAACCAGTGAACTGAAGGGCTCCTGAAGGCGAAAAAGATCAACCATCACATTCCGGGATAAATGCAGCGGTAAACGCATACGCTGCAGAGCCCTTACTGTTATATTTTAGTGGCATGATGAACAACTCCGCGTTGTCCGGCGATGCAATTCATCATCAGGTGCCTGCACATCGCTCCATGTCGTGTTGTTATTATTCTGTTCAACGGTGTTATTCTGTTCAATAAAGTTATTTGTTGTATCGGGCAGGGCTTCCATTTCTTCATCCCGGAATGCAAGTTGCTGTGACGGTGGCAAAGCGGTGCTTTCATCAGCTATCTGCTGCTGAATGTTATTGTCAAAATGATCTCCATCAAGTTCTCGCATTTCTCTCTTTTCAGGAGCAAGAATAGCATAGACGCTCTCTGCCGTCAAGCCATTTATCGCGGCTATTTCAGCAAGAGTCTGCCGCTGTGAGTTCACCTGCAAACCAGCTTGTACAAGCTTTTTTTCAAGCTCTTCCGGATCGTTCCCAAGTCCGGGTTGCAGCGAAAGCTCAAGGAGTGTCATGTGTTCAGCCTGAAGAACAGGAGGAGTTATTGCCTTGCTTTCCCAGGATTTTGAAATTCCTTTGCCTAACGCAAGAATTCCTGAAAAAGGCTGAATACCGACATAGGTTCCTAAGCCGACAAAAGATGAGAGAACAACTATCGTTACCAGTTCCGCAGGGCGTTTTATCCCTTGGCTTGTCTTTGTTTTCAGGTAGGAGAGGAAAGCGTGCCAGTTAATAAAAAAAAGATGGCCAAGGGAGAACACTGAAAAGACAAATCCGAAAATAATGTGCTGGTTTTGCCATGCCGGCTTTGTCAGCCCGCCCATCTCCCAGAAAAACCCGGGACCTCTGCTGCCAGGAAAAATATAAAGGATCACACCCGAGACGAGGAGCATGAAAAAAGAGAGAAAAAGGCCGAAGCTTGTAAATATCCGCCAACTGAAAGACTTGTTCATAGTGCGTTCCTTTGAAAACTCGTTATGTATGATCTACATAACATCGGACGCTCTTTCCCGGTATTTCTGGTGCAGCAATGTGTGAAGAGAAAAAATAAGGGGTAGTTGATGAACTCGAGGTTGGTGTGTTTGCGTTTATCTTTCGATGGGAGCTAAAACTTTTTACTGCTTACAAGAAATATTATCATCACCAAGTTTGAGTGAGAAGTGATTGTCGATAATGAATGCAATCGATAATGGCTCATCTGGAATGGGTGATTTTATTTCGTAGAAATGGTGAGGTATTGACGTAATGAATTAATTTATATACAAAGAAAAGGTATAGTTTTTCTGTGAAGGTCAGATAAACCAAATAGGTTTATCATGAAATATCAAGAGGGGATTTAGGCTAAAAAGATGCCAGACATCATTATTTGTAACAGATACTGAGGATTAACATCCTTGAAATAATGATTTCTGACATATACTTTGAAACAAGGAAGAATGTGTTTATGAGTAAAATAATTACAGATAGAGATGGTCCTGTTCTTGGAATTGACTCTAGCCAAGACATGTTCGAGAAATTGAAATACGAGTCGTCCCGGTTGCAGCAGGGTTGGCATCCCTATGACGCGTTCAATTTTTTAGTAACTGCTTGGCACCTTTTTGAGGATTGGAAAAAGAGCGATATTCTCGGAGCTTTGAGCAAGGTGAAGCGCCAGAGAACTCGTTTGCCGATAGAAATGAATCTGGTATTAGATGTTGTTCGTGACTTGGTTAATGGGAGCAAGCATTTCCTTTTGGATCTTGGCGCAGCAGCTAAACGTCGTGTAAATGAGGTTCATACAGGAGATGAGTTTGGGTTTTACGAATATTTCTTCCACGAAAATCTGCCGGCAGTTACTGTTGATGATCACTGGTATTTCAGCATTCGAGTATTAAATAACCTTATGATGAAATATTTCGAGTGGACCTTCGATGACTCGATTTCAGTTAAAGACTTTCCACTTGATCTCCTCGATGCCATTTTGTACTGTGATATTGCAAATCGCCGCAGTGGGCCTTCCCCAGACATATGGCTACTCGGGATAGATAGCGCATATGACTGGTAAACCCAATAAAACACTATCAAGTTTCATTGGTGTTCAGTAGCTCAATAGGCAATCTTCTGAGGCCTGAGCTTAATCCTATCCAGCGCCATGCATTTTCTGACGCAGAGAGCAGGTGCTTTGAGTTTCCATCCCATGCTGCGGTTTCGTTATGAGGAAGGTTTGCCATTGTCATGATACAGTTTCCGGAAGTTCCATCCCAAAGTTTGAGGGTCCCGTCGTAGGAAGCCGAAAGGATGTTTTTTCCATCATAACTGAAACTGCCTGCGTGAACCGGATGTGTATGTCCAGAAAAAGTGTTGATGCATTTTCCGGAAGTTCCATCCCAGAGTTTAAGAGTGTTATCCCATGAAGAGGAAAGGAGTTGAGATCCGTTTGAATTGAACGCACATCCAATGACGGCACTTTTGTGACCAGAAAGGGTGAGGATGCAGGCACTTGAAGATGCGTCCCAAAGCTTGAGGGTGTTGTCTTGTGATGCAGAAAGGATGCTTGATCCATCGAAATTGAAAGCGCAGTCGTTGATAGGCTCCTTATGCCCTATAAAATTAAGGATACAGTTACCTGAAGTTACATTCCAGAGTTTGAGGGTACAATCCCAAGAAGCGGAGAGGATTGTTTTTCCGTCATTGCTGAAAGTGCACCCATAAACAGCATTCTTGTGTCCTCTGAAAGTGCGGATGCAGATCCCAGAATAGGTATCCCAAAGCTTAATAGTGCGATCCCTGGAGGATGAAAGGATACTTGATCCATCAAAATTGAAAGCGCAAGCTGTGATAGAACCAGTATGTCCAGAAAAGGTGCGGATACAGTCTCCGGAAGTTACATTCCAGAGCTTGAGTGTGCCATCCAAGGATGCGGAAAGGATTGTTTTTCCATTGGGACTGAAAGCGCATGCTGAGACAGCAGCGCTATGCCCTGAAAAGATGCGGATGCAATTACCTGAAGAGGCATTCCAAAGTTTGAGGCTACAATCCCAGGATGTGGAAAGAATGTGTGACCCGTCAGAACTGAAAGCGCATTCACATAGAGCAATGCTATGTCCTGACAGCGTGCGGATGCAGTTTCCGGAAGTTGCATTCCAGAGCTTGAGTGTGCTATCAAAGGATGCGGAAAGGATTGTTTTTTCATCGGCACTTAAACCACATGCTGAAACAGCAGCGGTATGTCCTGAAAGGGTGCAGATGCAGATACCAGATGATGAGTTCCAAAGTTTGAGGGTCTTGTCCTCAGATGCTGAAAGGATTGTGTTTCCATCGAAATTGAAAGCGCAGTCGTTGATAGGCGCCTTATGCCCTATAAAATTAAGGATACAGTTACCTGAAGTTACATTCCAGAGTTTGAGGGTGCAATCCCAAGAAGCGGAGAGGATTGTTTTTCCATCGGAACTGAAAGCGCATGCTGTGACGGCAGCGGTATGTCCTGAAAGGGTGCGGATGCAGTTACCAGAAGAAGTGTCCCAGATTTTGAGGGTTTTGTCCTCAGATGCTGAAAGGATTATGTTTCCATCGGAACTGAAAGCGCATGCTGTGACGGCAGCGGTATGTCCTGAAAGGGTGCGGATGCAGTTGCCAGAGGGAGTGTCCCAGATTTTGAGGGTTTTGTCCTTCGATGCGGAAAGGATTCTTGATCCGTCAGAACTGAAGGCACCGTCATTGACAGCATCATTATGCCCAGTAAAAGTGCGGATGCAGTCGTCTGAAGATGGGTTCCAGAGCTTGAGGGTGCAATCCCAAGACGCAGAAAGGATGCCTAATCCGTCAAAACTGAAAATGCATGCTGAGACAACATTCTTATGCCCAGAAAAAGTAAAGGTACAGATGCCGGAAGTTGCATCCCAAAGCTTGAGAGTGTTATCCCTGGCAGCAGATACGATGCTTTTCCCATTAGGGCTGAAAGCGCATCCCGAAACATAAGTTGTATGCCCATTATAAATTTTTATGGTTACGTTATCCATAAGGGTAGTATTCTCTATACCAGTGCAGCTGGCGGTTACGAACTCATTTTCGGATGGGAGGTTTCTACTTCCGACATTATTACAAAAGACAAATGAAGCGAGTCGTAGCTCTGCTAAATGCCAATTGGAATTTTGGATATTAGTATTTCTCCAGATGCTTCCGATGCCATTGATACTGGTAAAGTCAGCTCCTGTTGCATTACATGAAAGAAATTCCGCATTGATGATGCAACTTTTTCTAAACATTGATTTGGTTAGTATGGTATGATCGAATTGTGTTCCTCGAAGCGTTGCATGGTCGAAACAGGCGTTGCTGAGATTAAGGTTACTGATCCTCCACCCTGAGAGTTCCGCATGTTCAAGATGAACCGTGCCGGGGTTTGGCTCCTTCATGCCTCGTTCATGCAGCTTCAACCAGAGAGCAAGTGAGAGTTCCGATACTTCTTTCTGGTAACTATCAGCAAGGATTTTCTCAATAGTCTTGATGGAGCTGGCGAGCAACCGTTCATCAAGGGCGAGCATTTCTGCTGCGAAGTTCAGCGTCTCGTTTGAGGGAAGAGGAATTGCAAGCGTCTCATCTTGTGTGTTTGGTGACGAAAAGGCATCCAGGAGGTACCCGGCAAGGAAATACTCCTGCAGTGAGGTATGGGCAAAAGAGAACTCCTTATCCTGTTCACGGATAATAAAGGTTGCGGTACGGAGATCTTTTTTCAGGGTTTCCCGGTTCATGTTACTGTATGCATCCTTGATGACAGGATGATGATAGAGCCATGTGTCGAGCCACTCTTCAAGCTCTTCCGCACTGATTCCTCCTCCGCTTCTCCGATGTAGCTCAAAAGCAAGCGCCTTCATCAGCTTCTTTTTATGCAGCACACTGAATTCATGTTTTCCTTCGTCTCTCCGGAGCCAGTTTTCAATGGTCAGCTCGTACAGTCTTGCGGTGTTTATGGCTTTCCCCTCCTGTTGCAGGCGCTCAAGGTCCGGGATGAACTCGATAATCAAGGAGAGGGCATAGGGCCTGCCGGCAAGCTCCTTAAGGTTGTGTACCTCTTCAAAAAGCCCGATGATTCTCTCAATTTCCTCGTCATCGCAGCCAACGTTTTTTTTGAGGTACTTCCTGATCTGGCTGTCGTCAAACGGCAGCAGGGTGCATGAACGGTACTCGGAGGAGGATCGACCCTCCCTGTCTCTTCCGAGAAAAAGGCTGTTCTGTTCGAAGATATCTCTGAAGTAATGGGTGCGGCAGCTTATCAGCACCTTGCCCTGATGATCCTCACTCTTTTTATCCTTGATTTCCCTGATACTCCAGAGTTCGGAGACAAACCGGCTTGTCTCTTCAGGAGTGAAGTGCACGGTCTTTTCATCAAGGCCATCGTAGATGATCAGGGCCTTGTTTTGACGCACCAACTGAATGATGTCCTGCGGAGTTACAATGGAGCGGTCAAGCGGGTCTTTGGTGTTTTCTATCGCATCCTGCAGAATATCAGTCAGTTTTGGGGTCTTCTTTTCTGCTCCGACACGGGTTGCAACCATCCGTAAATCGATATAGATACAGAGCGGACAGGTATCGGGTTCCTTAGCATGCAGGGCGAGAAGCTCTCTTGTGAGCATTCTGCAGGTAAAGGTTTTGCCTGTCCCGAAATCACCAAGCAGAGCAAAGTAGGGCACATCCGAATCAAGAGCCCAACTTTTAATGTAGTCAAGGGCAATAACGGTATCGCCTCTCTTGCTGTCATCCGGGTTGTGAGAGATTTGTGAGAGAACTCCGTCTCCAGGGACAAATTTTTCGTGCCTGTAGTTTGGTTCCTTGTATTTCAGGAGTCTCTCGGAGAGGTTATTGATTGGGTCACAACTGATCGGTCCACTCTTTTCTGTCGATATAGCGGTGCTGCGCTGTTTGCTTACCCTGTTTTCAATGTCCGCCGCAAGTTTGTTAATAAAGCGGGTACGATTGTTCTCTTTTACCTCATTGAATGAGCGGTTGCCGTTAAAAAAGAAGATCTGTTTTTCGTTCAGTCCTTTTAGGTTCTGATTCTTCAGGTCAAGGATGTCAAGAGCAACAGGGAGGCATTTGTCAAGCAGGTTCGGCAGTTCATGCTTTTCTATATAGTCGCTGCCCAAAAAGTTTGTTGAGAGCAGGAGCAAACCAAAATCGCAACGTTTGATCATCTCCTGAATTTCATCGTGCCATCTCTCGCCAGTAAGGATATCCCTGTCGGAAGAGAAGGAGAAACGGAACTCTTTTGATGTTTTCAGTCGGGCTCTGATTTTATCAAAAAAGTTCTCTTTCACTGCGCTGTCGTCATGCGCATAGGAGAAGAAAAGATAGACTCCCGGCTTGTTAGTGTCAATGTTGCCCGGTTCGGGCAGTTCGGCTTTGATCTCTACCGCCTCTTCCGAGCGGTAACCGGTTATCTCCGAGTACCCTCTCTTCAAAGCGTTTTCCACATTCTCCTCTTTCCGGGTTTGTCCGATCGACCTGCTTTTTTCCTCCTGGATGGTGATCGTGCCTGAAGTGAGGGGGTCGCTGTTTTTACTGTTGACCCAGAGTGCAAAAATCGGATCGGTAAGTCGGTAAACGCCTTCAAAATCCTTTTCGATGTAGTCAAGTGATTCGAGCTTTTTCAGAGCGTTCTGAATACTGCTCAGCGTACGCAGGCGGTGTTTCTGCTGATAGTCAGAAGAAAAAAGGCTTTCGGTTGGTTCTGCTGCAAGAGCTTTGAG
>JAAXXL010000013.1 GCA_013334485.1 Chlorobiaceae bacterium
CCTTTACCTCACCACTCAAGGTACTGCCTATCCTTAGCCCGGTGATGCCCTGAATAGCATATGCGCTTCCTGTTCCGGCACTCACTGCCACTTTCGATCCTTCCGAGATATCTCCCGTGATAGTGATCGCTGAACCCGAATAGATGCCATAAGCGCTCGATGTCCCCGCTGTTGCAAGCAGCTCTCCTTCGATTGACCCGCGAATTGACAGATCTCCACTATTGGCACTGAGCGCATAGGCTCGTGTCGTTCCAGTTGTTGCTGTAATGGATGATAAGGCAGTAATATCACCATTGAGATCAAGCGTGGTGGTCGAGTAGATACCATATGCTCCCAACTCTCCTGCTGTGGCTCGTATGCTGCTGGTACGGTTGATCCCTCCATAAATCGATACCTTATTCCCGCTGATTCCATAAGCATCCTCCTTGCCAGCAGTGGCAACTATTTCCCCTCCGACTCCTGTTACGCCACCACTCTGACCTATCGTCACACTGCCGGCCGAATAGATGCCATAGGCCATCGATCCACTTATACTTTCTGCCGTTATGCTTCCGCTTTCAGCGATTCCACCAGCAATAGTGAGACTCTCCTCAACACTACTGCCCCCGTACAATCCGTAAACCCGCCCACCGCTTGTTGTTGTTTTCGCTATTACCTCACCACTGAGTGCACCGCCAATCCTTAGCCCGGTAATGCCCTGAATAGCATATGCGCTTCCTGTTCCAGCACTCACTGCCACTTTCGATCCTTCTGAGAGATCTCCGACAATGCTTACCGACTGACCTGAATAGATCCCGTATGCTCCAGAGCTGCCTGCCGTAGCCTGAACAAGGCCCATCACCGAGCCGCTGAGTGTCAGATCTCCACCGTCAGCACAGAGAGCATAGGCATTTGTTGTGCCTGTTGATGCAGCAATAGATGATGAGGTAGCAATGTCACCATCTATTTTCATGGCTATGCCCGAATACAAGGCATATCCTTTACTTCCCGATTTGGCTGTTGAACTGATATTTCCGATAACATCACCATTGAGATCAAGTGTGGTAGCCGAGTATATTCCAAACGCTCCTGATTCTCCGGCAGTTGAACTGATACTTCCGATACCGCTTAACCCTCCATAAATTGAGACTGTGTTCCCGCTGATTCCATAGGCATCATCCTTGCCCGCTGATGTTGTGATGGCTCCTCTGATTCCTATCACTCCTCTACTCTCACCTATCGTCACACTTCCTGCTGAATAGATACCATATGCCGTTGATCCGCTGACACCTTCGGCTGTAATGCTCCCTGTGTCACCAATACCTCCCGTTATACTCAGACTGTTCTCCGCTACACTACCTCCATACAACCCGTAGACCCTGCCTCCGCTTGTTGTCGTTTTGGCTATTACCTCGCCACTTAAGGCACCGTCAATCGTCAGCCCTGTGACACCATGAATTGCATAGGCACTTCCTGTTCCGGCACTCGCTTTCACTCTCGCACCCTCCGATATATCTCCCGTGATATTCACCATCTTACCGGAATAGATCCCATAAGCGCTCGATGTGCCTGCTGTCGCGAGAAGCTCTCCTCCGATTGAACCGCTGATCGTCAGATCTCCACCGTCAGCACAAAGCCCGTAGGCTCTTGTTGTGCCTGTTGATGCGGCAATAGATGATGATGCAGCAATATCTCCGGTCATATCAAACGTTGTAGCCGAGTAAATCCCATAGGCTCCCGACTCTTCTGCCGTTGCGCTGATACTTCCTGTAGCGCTTAACCCTCCATGAATTGATACTGTGTTCCCGCTAATTCCATAGGCATCATCCAACCCTGCATTGGCAACTATCGCTCCGCTGATTCCTGTCGTGCCTCCACTCCGTCCTATCGTCACGTTGCCTGCTGAATAAATACCATAAGCCGTCGATCCACTAAAACCCTCCGCCCTGATGGTGCCGCTTTCTGTGATTCCTCCCGTAATGGTGAGACTTTCCTCAGCACTACTGCCCCCGTACAATCCATAAACCCGGCCACCGCTTGTTGTGGTTTTCGCCTTTACCTCACCACCGATACATCCACTGACAGTCAATCCAGAGAAAGCATGAATAGCGTGAGCTATTCCGGTTCCTGCTTCGGCACTGATCAACGAACCTTCTGTTATATCTCCCGTTATGTTGAGCGAAGCTCCCGAATAAATTCCATACGCACTTGTCGTACCTGTTGCAGCATGCAGAGTTCCCCTCACTGATCCGTTTATGACAAGTGAACCATCCTCTGCAAAGATCGCATACGCTTGCGAGCTACCGGCTGAGGCCGTAATTGATGATGATGCAGCAATATCTCCGGTAATGGTAAGCGAGGTACCGGCATTAAGGGCATAAGCCGTTCCCCCGGTCGTGGCAGTTGCTCCGATAGTTCCACGAATATCACCGGTGATAGCAAGCTCTGTTGTCGCATCAAAAGCGAACGCATTATTCCGGCCCGCAGTTGCTGTGACACTGCCGGTTTCACCTATTCCGCCATACACCGTAACCGTATTGCCACGAAGAGCATAAGCCGTATCATATCCTGCAGTTGCCGATACCCTGCCACTGATACCCGTTGTCTGACCGCTTTGGCCGATAATCACATCGCCGCCGGAATAGATACCATAAACCGTACTGTCCGAATTATTGACGGGGTTGACTGCTGTAGCTGAAACAATGGCTGTTGAAGCGATTCCTCCTGCGAGTCGCAGTGTCGTTGTTTTCGTCATCCCGCTTCTGATCCCGTAGGCGGTTCCTCCAGTTGTGGCATTTGCCGAAATATTACCGCACAGTTTGTCGGATACTGAAATATTCTTAGCTGAATAGAGCCCGTACACACTACCGAGAGCAGTTGAAGAGATAGTTGCTTCTTCGGCAATCGTTCCTGATATAGAGAGTGATCCTATAGCATATATTCCGTAAGCCGAACTGTTTGTTGAAGTGTTGAGCAAATTGCTTCCAAGATTATCTGTTAGCGTGAGATTTTCCGAAGAGTAGAGTGTTGCACTTCCTGCATTGCTGCTCTGCATACTGAGCGTGAGCAGGTTATCTGACAAAGAGAGTCCGATGTTGGACGACAGCTTCACTATTCTCGCATTTGATGCCGAAGTCACGTTTTTTACCGTTAATGCCCTCCCGCCGTTATTGATAACCATAGAAACCGGCTTTTTGATAAATTCCGGAGTTGAAGAGAGGGTAATTTCAGGATTAGCGGACGTAAATTTTATCATGTGAGGTCCCTCATCAGCACGGTTCAGATCCAGAATCGCCTGGTTCATGGTTCCAACACCGCTGTCGCCGGAATTGATGACAGTAAAAACCGCGCCCTCAGCTCTGCAATCAGAGATTACAGCAAGAAGGAGTAGTATCGATAATTTTCGTTTGTTCATGGTAGTGCCGGAGTGCCGGATTACCGAAACAGTTTGCACCCTGAACAACAGGCGCGAAAAATGATACTCCTTTTTTACTTAAAATATTACACTTTTATAACAAAAACCCAAATACAAGCGAACGGTTAGCTCAACCAATCAATCCCGCTTTCATCAGCAGACTGCGGAGTTTTATCTCTTTTTTATTACTTTCAAACGGGTTACAGAATGGAGAGAATGGATACTAAAAGAAGAGAGCGGATTTCATGAAAAAGCATGTTGTCATAGTAGGCGGTGGATTTGCGGGAATCAATGCGGCCAAGGTGCTTGGTAACAAGCCTGACATCGAGATCACCATCATTGACCGGAAAAACTACCACCTCTTCCAGCCGCTCCTTTACCAGGTGGCCATGGCAGCACTTGGAGAGGGAGATATCGCGGCACCGCTCCGGAACATGCTGGCGAACTACAGGAACATTACAGTATTCAAGGGGATCGTCAAAAGTGTCGATATAGAGAAAAAAACCATCGTCACTGACTTCAGGGAGATCACCTACGACTACCTTATTCTTGCCTGTGGCGTGCAACATCACTATTTCGGCAACAACCAGTGGGAGGAGTATGCTCCGGGACTGAAAACCCTTGCCCAGGCAAAAGAGATCCGGCGGCGAGTGATGGAGGCCTATGAGCGGGCTGAACGGACAACCGATTTCGTTGAACGCAAAAAACTGCTCACCTTTGTCATTGTTGGCGGAGGACCGACAGGCGTAGAGCTTGCAGGTTCAATAGGAGAGATGAGCCGCTACACCCTCTCAAAATTCTATCACAACATCGACCCGAAACTCACCCGGATTTTTATTGTTGAAGCTGCGCCGCGCATTCTTGGATCATTTTCCCCTGATCTGGCCAGCAAGGCAACCCGCTCACTTGAGAAACTCGGCGTGCAGGTATGGACAAGCAGCATGGTAAGCAATGTTGATGAAAACGGTGTAGAGATCGGTAATGAACGGATTGAAGCGGCTACCGTACTCTGGGCCGCCGGCGTGACTGCTACCGGCATCGGCAAAACCATGGATGTTGACACCGACCGTATCGGACGGATTGTTGTTGACGAAGATCTCAGTATTCCCGGGCATCCGGAAATATTTGTCGGCGGTGACCTTGCCAATTTTCAGCTTGAGGACGGCAAAACACTGCCGGGACTCGCACCCGTTGCTTTGCAGCAGGGACGTGCCATCGGCAAAAACATTATGCTGGACCTGAAAGGTAAAGCAAGAAAGCTCTTCCGGTACCGTGACAAAGGTCAGATGGCCACCATTGGCAAAAACAAGGCTATCGTGGAATTCGGCAGTCTGAAATTCGACGGAATTCTCGCATGGTTCACCTGGCTTCTGGTCCACATCTACTTTCTCACCAGCTTCCGTCACCGGGTCTTTGTACTCATGCAGTGGGGATGGTCATACTTCACCTTCAGCTATGGAGCCCGCCTGATTGTCAACAAAGAGTGGCGCTTCTATCCGGAAACCTGTTCAAGCAACTCAGCAAAAGATGATGAGGGATGATCAGGCATATCTCACTGACCATGATCGTCGGCATAGTGCTGGCGATCACCTTTATTAGCATTGCTTCCTGGCTGCTCTTCTTTGCGGACAGCATCTCCGTTGCATCCAGGGATGATCTCCGCCTCTATGCGCTCCTGACCGGTGCTTATGGGGTATGGCGCCTTGTAAGGGTCTGGCTGGCATGGAAGGAAGCAAAAAAAAATGTTTGAATGCATCGGATATGATCATTATAATCAACCAATTGCAGGTGAACTGAAATACCATCTACTGAGAATAGCATGAAACAACTGCCCATAACACGGGAAACCGAAGAGCAACTTTTTTTTCATAACTATGCCCGGCTGCCGATAGCCGTATCGCATGGCGAAGGGGTGTGGCTGGTCGGTGATGACGGCACCCGCTATCTTGATATGCTGTCAGGCATAGGTGTCAATGCGCTCGGCTATGGAGACAAACGGCTTCTGGCTGCAATAAGCGATCAGGCCGCTAAACTGATCCATGCATCAAACCTCTTTATGATGCAGCCCCAGTTCGAACTGGCAGCTAAGCTGCTTGAACTATCCGGTCTCTCGAAGGTCTTTTTTGCCAACAGCGGCACGGAAGCAATCGAGGCAGCTATCAAAATGGCAAGGAAGTGGGCCGCTCAGTCGGGCGATCAGCATAAAAAAGAGGTGCTTTCACTGAGCAACTGTTTTCACGGCAGAACCTACGGAGCCCTGTCGCTGACGGCAAAAGCCAAATACAGTGACGGTTTTGAGCCGCTCCTGCCCGAAACAGGAATGATCACCTTCAACGACATTACAGATCTCGAAGCAAAGGTTTCCGCAAAAACCGCTGCGGTTTTCATTGAAGTAGTACAGGGTGAAGGTGGCATTCACCGGATATCACAGCCTTTTATTGAACGGCTGAAAGAGCTAAGGCAGCAGTACAACTTTCTGATTGTTGCCGATGAAATTCAGGCGGGATGCGGCAGGACCGGAACGTTTTTCAGCTATACGCCGCTCAATGCCGACCCCGATCTGGTCTGCCTGGCCAAGCCTCTCGGCGGCGGATTGCCGTTGTCGGCTGTAATCGGCAGTGAAAAGGTAGCTGACGTACTCTCCTACGGCAATCACGGCACAACCTTCGGAGGTAATCCGGTGGCCTGTGCAGCGGGCATTGCCATGATCAATGCCATTGATGAAGACCGGCTCATGGAACGGGCAGCAGCAACCGGCAGCTATATTCACGACAAACTGAAGCAACTGGCAGCGAAATACCCGCAAATCCTTGAAATACGGCAGTACGGCCTGATGATCGGCATGACAGTTGACAAGGAGGCCAAATATTATGTTGAAAAAGCTCTGCTGAAAAGAGTTATTGTCAACGCCACAAGCGTAAACATCATAAGACTTCTTCCCCCTCTCAACATCACGACAGAAGAGGCTCAACTCTGTATAGACACACTTGATGAAATCTTCAGCGAAGAAACAGCAGGGTAAACCCACTGTAGTAAAAAAAACAGCAATGCCCCTGCAGAGAGTCAACTATATCCTGATTGCTCTCGGGACTCTGGTAATTGCCGCCAGTTTCGGCATCATGTTTCTTGAAAAAGATGTGGATGGAGTTTTCGCGCTCTTTGTAAGCCCCGTAACCCTGACGGCGGCCTATGCGGGAATTGCCTTTGCCATACTCTACCGGCCGAAACCGAAAAAAAGCGCCTCCTGATGATTGGTCACAACTATTAATTTGTTACATCAGTCGAGCTGGAACCGGATCGGCACCGTAAACCACACCTTTATCGGGCTACCGTTCTGCATTGCCGGATAGTATTTCGACTCCATCACAGACTTAATGGAAACGGCATCAAAAAGTGTACAGTCAGCCGGAATTCGCTTCATAACCTTTGCCTTTACAGGCCTGCCATCTTCAGCGATCAGAACGCTCACAAAAATCTTTCCCGTTATTCCTGCGATTTTTGCCATTTCGGGATAGATCGGTTTTTTCTGATCGAGAAATCCCGGCATTTTCTCACAGGGAATAAACATCGGAACCTCATCACCAGATCCGGTTCCGGAACCGGAACCTGCCCCGGTCGTCTGTATTGCCTGTTTGAGCTCCTTTTGGGTAGCAACTGTCTGCTGCAGAGGCACTTCCGCCTGGCTTACCTGTTTTATTTTACCCACATTCGGAGGCGCTGGAACTGCCGCTGAAGGAGTCACCGCAACAGGCTCCGGAGCATTGAGGGGAGGAGGTGGAGGTAACTGCGTCACGCTGGTAACAACCTCATAGCACTCTACCATCGGCGCGTCATCATTATCAAACCACCCGGTCAGCGAAGAGATGGTTTTCCAGTTTGCCGTAACAAGCCAGAAGAGCGAAAGAAGCAGTACTGCGGTAATGACTCCGTGACTCAAAAAAAGATGCGCCTGCCGGCGAAGGACAAGATTGCCATAATTCAGCTTGCGTAAACTTTCTGTATCAAGAAACTCATCGCCGAAAGACCATGAGAGGGCTTTGCGTTGATAGGTTTCCTGATGGACTTTTTTTAACTTTGAAGGCACCTGAACGAACTCCTTTGCTGATTAAGCGCTTAAACAGCTCTTTTGATTTCCAGCGCATCCTGCTCGGTAAAGTCATCAAGACTGAACCGGTCAATTTTCATAAGGTTCAACTCATCGATAATATCAACAAGCTGTTTGTATCTGGCCTTATCGCTGATTTTAACGACAATGACCGTTTTCTCATTGGCTTTTGCCTGCTGTTTGATCAGTTGACGCAACTCGGTACTCAGTACAAGCTGATGGCTGTCCTGCATATCGTAAAGAGGAATGCGTCTCGGAGCCTCATTGCCAAGAGAGCAGTATACAAGCCTATCATCAGCAATTCTGAGTGTCATGACATTATTTTCGGCAACCTTGACCTCCGTCATTTCCGGAGGAAGATTGATCTCCATGGTATTGGATTTCGAAAATGTTGTGGTCAGCATAAAAAAGGTCAAAAGAAGAAACGCCACGTCCACCATCGGCGTCATATCGAGATGAAACCCTATTCTTTTTGAATGCCGTTTCTTTTTATCGGGACCCCGGCGACCGTTTGGAGAATCAACAACACCCATTGTCAGCGGCCCTCCTTTTCAAATACGGTAACCAGATTGAAGGTCAGAAGATTTGCCTTTTTATAGACCTTGATAACATGGTTTACCGCATCAAAACTCGCATCCGAATCCGCCCGTACAACCGGACGAAGTTTCTGGTCGGCAAATCGTGCCATAACGACAAACCGGTCAAGTTCATCGCGCTGGACAGGAAAGCTGTCGGCAAGCTTGAACTGCTTCAGTGAATCCTGTACAGCCGCCGGTGAAAACTTCGCAGCTATCAGTTTCTGTTTTACAACGGAGTGGAAAATTTTCTCCCTCGACTGCTGGGAAGAGACACCCATAAAAAATGTATTATCTCCACTCACCGTCACCGTCAGCACATCCGACTCAGGAAGCTTCAGATCCGAATGAGAAGAGGGAAGGTCAATCCGGACAACTTCAGGAGGACGGAATTTGGTTGTCAGCATGAAAAACGTCAAGAGGAGAAACGCAACGTCCACCATCGGCGTCATATCAAGTCGAAAACCAACCCTTTTAGCCTTGATTCTCGACATCAGTTATCTGATTTTCCTGTTCCGAGAGTATGAATAATATAAAATGCAGCTTCATCAATCGAGTAACTGAAACGATCTACCCTGCTGGTAAAGATGTTGTAGGCAACAATTCCCATGATACCGCCGAGAATGCCAAGCGCAGTATTGAAAAGGGCCTCGGAAATACCAAGCGAGAGTTGAACGGCATCAGGAGCTCCGCTGGTAGCCATGGCAGCAAAGGCTCGAATCATGCCGAGCGTTGTACCAAGAAGTCCAACCATGGTTGAAATAGAGGCAATAGTGGAGATTGCTACAAGATTTCTCTCCAGAAGAGGCATCTCCATAATCGTGGCCTCCTCAACTGCCTTTTCCATCTCGCTGATCTTTTTTTCGCGATCAGTCACATTGAACTGAGCAAGTTTTTTATAGCGTTCAAGCACTGAACGAAGCACTGCTGCAAGTGAACTTTGATGATCGTCACATTTCAGAATTGCCTGATCAATCTCTCCGTTATCAATATCCTGTTTGAGCCGATGGACAAAATCAGGAATATTACCTTTTCCGGATGCCTTGTTGAGCGCAATAATCCGTTCAACCGTATAGGCAATAACCATAAGAATCAACGCCATAAGTACCGAAACAATCGGCCCGCCTTTCCAGACAGCATGGAACATCGACTCAGGAGGGTTAGTGCCCATCCAGGCATAGAACCCTAAAGAAACCAAGTAGGTTACGACAATCAGTAAACCCGTAAATAAACCCTGTTTCATAGACTGTTTGTTTTGTCTGTCCGGGAAATGACTCCGGCTTGATAAAGCTCTCTGTAATTTGCTATACTGTAGGGAAAACTCATGCCATAGAAAGCTACTACAGTAGAGCTGAATTTAGCAAATTAGCTTTTCATTTTTCAACACCAATAAATCAGCGGCAGAGAAACAGACGTATTACCGCTATAATTATTCAAAAGAACACTGAGAGATGATCCCTCATACAGCCATTGATGATGTCCGTCAGGCTGCCGACATTGTCGATATTATCTCCGATTACCTGACCCTTAACCCTTCGGGACGAAACTACAAGGCCCTCTCCCCCTTCACAAGGGAGAAAACCCCCTCTTTTGTTGTTTCACCCGAAAAACAGATCTACAAGTGTTTTTCAACCGGAAAAGGCGGTAATGTCTTCTCCTTCATCATGGAGATGGAAAAAGTCTCATTTCCCGAAGCGGTGGAACTGGTTGCCAAACGTTCAGGTATTGACATAAGCCGCTTTACCGAAAAAAAAGAACAGCTTCCGGTTGCTGAAGAGAGCCAGACAGAAACCCTGCGCTGGGCGGCAAAACACTTTCACAAAACACTGCAAGGCAGTGAGGGACAAATCGGCCTTACCTATCTCAAAACAGAACGTGCGCTTTCGGAAAAAACAATCAGAAGCTTCGGGCTCGGCTATGCGCCTGAATCATGGGAGCATCTGTTCAGCACCGCAAAACGCGAAGGCATACAACAGGAGCATCTCGTTGAACTCGGACTCATTACCCACAACAAGCAGAGAAACTCCTGGTATGACACCTTTCGGAACAGGGTCATTTTTCCGGTTTTTTCAATCGCCGGGCAGGTTGTCGGCTTCGGAGGACGCACTCTCGGAAATGACCCGCAAGCACCAAAATACCTTAACTCTCCGGAGAGCGCGCTGTTTGAAAAATCCAAACTGCTCTACGGTCTTCATACAGCAAAAAATGAGATTCGCAGAACGGAGAGCGCTATCCTTGTAGAAGGCTATATGGATGTCCTCGCGCTTCACCAGGCAGGCATCACCAATGCCGTTGCATCATGCGGTACCTCACTGACACGCTATCAGGCTAAAATTCTGCAACGCTATACCAAACGGGTACTCTTTATTTATGACGCTGACCCTGCCGGCCAGAAATCGATGCTGACCGGTATCGAAACGCTGCTGACTGAAGGAATCACCCCCTTTGTGCTCATGCTTCCCCCGGGTGACGACCCCGACAGTTTTGTGAGGCGTGAAGGGCGCGAAACGTTCATACAGTTTACCGAAGAGAACAAGCTTCAGTTTCTGGAGTTCCAAATCCGCTTTTTCACAGACGCAGGCGATTTCGAACAACCGGAAGAAAAATCCAGGGCTATAGGCGCTATGGTGCATGCCATTGCCCTGATTCCTGATCGCATTCAGCAGGAACTCTATCTTCAGGAGTTGGCAGAAAAGCTCTCCATCAGTCACTCTGCACTTCTTGAACTGCTCGGCAGGCAACTTGAAGCAGAGACAAAAAAAAACGTTTCCGGGGAACGACGCACTGAGGCCAAAATACCGCGTCAACCCGCAAAGCTCAACGTGCTTGAAAAAACATTTATAAAAGCACTGCTTGAAAGTACGGGGTATGGCAATGCGGTTCTGGAATTTGCCGCTTCGCATGAAGAGATGCTGGAGCTTTCGCATCCGGCGGCGCAGCAGATTTTTACCCATATGATTCGCCGTTACCACGACATTTCCGGCAAGCCCGACGAGAGGATTGATATTGCCTCCGAAATCTGTCAGTTCAGCAACCCCGAATCGAGGGATCTGGCATCCGGGCTGCTGATGGACCAGCCTGTAAGCAATAAATGGCTCGAACTCTCCGATGTACAGGCTGAAAGCGCAAAACGTTGCCTCACCATGTTCCTTGATGCCTTCAAAAACCTCATACTTGAACCGTTAATTCGTCAAAAAGAGATGATCCAGGAAAAAATTCGGGTTGAAACCATAGATAATCTCGAGATAGCGCTCTCAAAGGAAAAGATCCTGATTGACAGGAAAATCAAAAAAACATCTGATGATCTCAATGCAATGATTGACAACATTGTAAAAAAACTCTGACCTCCCCCCCCCACCACCTTTTTTGCGACAAAAAAAAAGCCCGTCACATGATCTTGACGGGCTTTAAAAAAACGAACCTGCTCAGGCGCGTGTTACACATATCCAACAAGCGGGTTACGCAGACAGAGTGCCTTGATCTCCTCCCTGACAGTGCGGCAGAGAGCTGTGACATCGGGTCTTTCAGCCGCAGAGATGACGCGGTCAATCAATTCGGCAATAGCAATACTGTCAGCTTCAACCATTCCTCTGGTTGTCATGGCTGGAGTACCGATACGGATTCCGCTGGTAACAAACGGTGACTTGTCATCGAAAGGAACCATGTTTTTGTTTACCGTAATACCGGCATCGTGCAGCAGGTTCTCGGCAACCTTGCCGGTAACATTTTTATTGCGCAGGTCAAGCAGCATCAGATGATTTTTGGTGCCACCACTGACAATATTATAACCGAGTGAAGTGAATTTATCAGCCATCGCTGCAGCATTCTTTCTGACCTGAACGGCATACTCCCTGAACTCGGGTTTCAGTGCTTCACCGAAAGCCACAGCCTTGCCGGCAATAACATGCATGAGAGGGCCACCCTGTATACCGGGCATCACCTCCGCATCCATAACCTCGGACATCATTTTCAGGCGTGAACCGGTCTTGGTCTTGATGGTGATTCCCATAGGATTTTCGAAATCGGAACCCATCATGATCATGCCACCCCTTGGACCCCGAAGGGTTTTGTGGGTTGTGGTGGTTACAAAATGACAGTGCGGCATTGGATCACCCAGAAGACCTGCGGCAATCAATCCTGCCGGATGCGCAATATCCGCCATCAGAAAAGCTCCGACCTTGTCGGCAATCGCACGGAACGCCTTGAGATCAAAACCCTGTGAATAGGCACTTGCACCTGCAATGATCAGTTTTGGACGAACCTGAAGGGCAAGCGCCTCAACCTTGTTCATATCAATACAGCCGGTCTCGCGATCCACACCATAAGAGTGCGCATCATACATCTGACCGGAAAAGTTGACCGAACTGCCGTGAGTCAGATGGCCGCCGTGTGAGAGGTCAAGACCCATGATGGTGTCGCCAGGCTTCAGTACCGAAAAAAGAACCGCCATGTTGGCACTCGAGCCCGAGTGCGGCTGCACATTAACATACTCACAGTTAAAGAGTTTTTTTGCCCGGTCGCGGGCAAGGTTCTCGGCAACATCAACATATTCGCAGCCACCATAGTAGCGCTTTCCGGGATAACCCTCGGCATACTTGTTGGTCATGAGGGACCCGCAGGCCTGCATGACTGCCCGGCTGGTAAAGTTTTCAGAAGCAATAAGTTCAAGTGTTTCAGTCTGCCGGGTAGTCTCATTGGCTATAGCCTCAAAGACCTCTTTATCCTGCAGTTGAAGGATGTCGGTATCCATCGCGAGTCGTTCCTTTTCCCTATGGAAGTTTACTTGTTGTGGTTTTATTTTTTTTCTATATCTCTCTTCTCACCGGTTCGTGCGGCTCTCGGAACCGCATGAACAGCCGATCATATGGCCAAGCTTATCTCGTTTGGTATCCAGATAGCTTTGATTCATGGGATTCGGGGCTATTTCAAGCGGAATACGTTCAACAATTTCAAGCCCGTACCCCTCCAGACCAACCACTTTTTTGGGATTGTTGGTCATGAGCTTCATTTTTCTGACACCAAGATCCTTGAGAATCTGGGCTCCGATACCATAGTCCCGCAGATCCGCCTTGAAACCGAGTTTTTCATTAGCTTCAACCGTATCAAACCCCTCATCCTGCAGGTTATAGGCTTTCAGTTTATTGATAAGGCCGATACCCCTGCCCTCCTGCATCAAATAGATCAGCACCCCGCGGCCCTCTTTTTCGATCTTGGTAAGGGCGGATGCAAGCTGGTTACCACAATCACAGCGAAGAGAGGCAAAGGTGTCACCGGTAGCACACTGCGAATGAACCCTTACCAGCACAGGCTCGTCACTGGTAACATCCCCTTTCACAAAAGCCATATGATTCTGCTGGTCGGCAAAGGTTTCATAGGCGATCAGCCTGAACTCTCCGTATGCCGTTGGCAGTCTTGATTCGACCGCCCGGCTGACCAGCTTGTTTCGCTGCATCTGATAGGCAACAAGCGCTTTGATCGTTATGAGTTTCAGCCCGAATTTTTTCTTCAGTTTAATCAGCTCGGGAAGACGGGCCATACTACCGTCTTCATGCAGAATCTCGCAAAGCAGGCCCACCGGGCTGCACCCGGCAAGACGGGCAAGATCAACTGCTGCTTCGGTATGGCCGACTCGACGAAGCACTCCGCCATCCATGGCACGGAGAGGAAAAATATGGCCGGGACGGGAGAAATCGTCAGCGGTAGATGATGGATCTCCAAGCATCTTGATCGTCGTTGCCCGGTCAAAGACAGAAATTCCGGTAGTCACGCCTTCAGCAATGGCATCTACAGAAACCGTAAAATTGGTCTCATGCTGTGAGGTGTTTCTCTGTACCATCGGATCAAGCTGCAGCTCCTTTGCCTTCGCCATGGTTATCGCAACACAGAGCAGGCCACGGGCCTCCCTTGTGATAAAATTTACCATCTCTGTGGTCACAAGATCTGCTGCGGCAATAAAATCGCCTTCATCTTCACGATCCTCATCATCAATAACAATAACCAGCTTGCCCTGGCGGATATCCTCAAGGGCGGCTTCAATTGAATCAAAATTCTTCTTGTCCATACGATTTTGTTACCCTTTTTTTCGAACACAGATATTAGACGAAAACATTGTAATGTAAAAAAATTCCGGTTCCATTTTCAGGTGAGAGAAAAAGAAGCGATGGAAGCTCTAATGGGCGACTTTGAGAAGCATGGGCATTTTTGTATAATGCACCGGTTTTTATATAAAGAGGTGAATTGTTACCTTTACACAGTTGATTTCTGAAGCTTTTTTAAACTATCGAGATTGCATGACCACTCAAGCTTCCGACCTGCCGCAGGAGGTTATAGAACTCTCCCGGAAATTCCCGAAAGAGCAGCTTCTGAAAGCAAAACAACACGGATTTTCCGATTTTCAACTTGCCAATATTTTCAATACTGCCGAACCGGCTGTAAGGGCTCTCAGAAAGCATTACGGCGTAGAGTCCGTCTTCAAAACCGTTGACACCTGTGCGGCTGAATTCGATGCAAAAACACCCTACCACTACTCCACCTACGAAGAGGAAAACGAATCAATCTCTTCAGAGCGGAAAAAAGTAATTATCCTTGGCGGCGGACCGAACAGAATCGGTCAGGGTATCGAATTTGACTACTGTTGTGTCCAGGCTGTCTTCGCTCTCAGAGAGGCCGGCTATGAGACCATCATGGTCAACTGCAATCCGGAAACCGTTTCAACAGACTACGATATAGCCGACAAGCTCTACTTTGAGCCGCTAACCTTTGAAGATACCATCCGCATCATAGAGCATGAACAGCCTCTCGGAGTCATCGTCAGCTTCGGAGGTCAGACACCACTTAAACTCTCGACGAAGCTTCATGAAGCCGGTGTCACCATTCTTGGAACCTCATCAAAAGGGATAGACCTTGCAGAAGACCGAAAAAAGTTCGGAGCGCTTCTCCAGCAGCTTGAGATTCCCCATCCAGAATATGGAACTGCCATCAGCTTTGAGGAAGCCAAAGAGATTACCCGCAGAATAGGCTACCCTGCCCTTGTCCGGCCAAGTTATGTTCTCGGCGGACGGGCAATGAAAATCGTCTACGGCGACGACTCTCTCAAAGAGTATATCGATCAGGCTCTCTTTATTACTGAAAAATACCCGCTCCTGATCGACCGTTTTCTGGAGACAGCGGTAGAGTTCGACATTGATGCCATTGCCGACAGCTCTGACTGTGTCATCAGCGGCATCATGCAGCATGTTGAAGCAGCAGGCATCCACAGCGGCGACTCCACCTCCATTCTGCCCTATCATAACATCAGCCCAAGGGCAATAGCCACGATGAAGGCTTACACCCGCACCCTGGCAGAAAACCTCAAGGTCGTAGGACTGATGAACATTCAATATGCAGTTCAGAATGAGAGTGTCTATGTCATTGAGGTCAATCCAAGAGCAAGCCGCACCGTTCCTTTTGTCGGCAAAGCCACGGCTATTCCAGTGGTGAAAATTGCCACCCGCGTTATGCTGGGCGAAAAGCTCAGCGATCTGCGACATGAGTATGACCTGAAAGATTGCGATGAACTCGGAATGACCCACATCTCCATCAAGGAACCGGTCTTCCCGTTCTCAAAGTTTGCGAAATCAGGGGTCTACCTTGGTCCTGAAATGCGTTCTACCGGTGAAGCCATGAGCCTTGCCGACAACTTCCCTGAAGCCTTTGCAAAGGCCTATCAGGCGGCAAACATGCACCTCCCCCTCTCCGGAGCGGTATTTATCAGCGTCAATGATCAGGACAAAAACCCGAGAATTATTGCCATTGCCAAAGCGCTCTACCGCATGGATTTCGATCTTGTGGCCACTGCCGGCACCTACAGCTTTTTGAGAGAGAACGGCATAGAGTGCAAGAAAGTCTTCAAGGTAGGAGAGGAGGGTCGCCCGAACATCTTTGACATTATTAAACACGGCAAGATCAACTTTGTCATCAACACACCAAGAGGCGAAAAAGCCCTGCACGATGAGGAGGCAATAGGCGCCGCATCAGTGTTGAACAATGTCCCCTTTGTCACCACCATCGAGGCTGCCGAAGCATCGGTACAGGCGATTGACTGTATCCGCCACCAGGAGTTCGGGGTCAAAAGCCTTCAGGAGTACGCCTCCTACCGCCACAAATAAGATTGACCTTCAAGCCCGCTCACATCGCGGGCTTGTCTATTAATATCACTCCCCAGGGAACTCCGAGCTCCAGCTCGGCAATAAACAAACGCCTCCAATCAACTTCTGCATAAAATAATTGGCAGGCACCTGATGGCGTTCATCACTTAACCGTCAGCACCAAATATTTCCTTCATAAACAAAAAAAATGACCTACAGGTAAGAATATCTCCGCTATATTTGAGATCAAGAGCTTGCTCCGATGAAAGAGCAGAGATTCGCCTGAAATGAATCGAAACCAAACATCTTTACAACCATGCCAGCTACACTTCTGAAACACCTTGAAGAGTCAATAAAGCTTGAACTAAACCTTGCCCGGCTTTACACCCTTCTGCATGACCAGCTCACCGAAGACGAGGATTTCTGGTGGCAGCTTGCAATGGAGGAACGGGGTCACGCATCGCTGCTCCAGCAAGAAAAAAAGCAGCCGCAACCGATGGAATTTTTCCCTGATAACCTGCTGGCCAAAGATCTGCAATCCATTGTTGACAACAATGAGCGTATCTCAGCCCTTATAACCGCCTATACAGCAACACCACCATCCAGATCCGCAGCATTTCAGGCTGCACTTGATATTGAATTGGCAGCAGGTGAATCGCACTTTCAGCAGTTTCTCGACAGCCCTACACACTCATATTCATCAAACATTTTCAAGCAGCTCAACCAGGAGGATCGCGATCATGCCGAAAGAATCCGGGGCTACATGAAAATAAATCATATCGGCTAAAAAGACAGGGAAAGTACAAATAACGAAAACCGGTGAAAATAACATCAATCGAGCATAACGAACCGCTGCCGAAACTCGCCGTCGCCATTAATAACCAGTTCGCTGTACTCTCCGGGAGTGCACCGAAAACTTCCGCCATTGACAAAGGTCACATCTTTAACCTTATAGGACTGAAACCGGTGAAAATGGCCATGCAGCACCACTCTTGCATTAAGGATTGTCATCAGATCAAGAAACTCTTCCCGGTTTTTCAGCTCCATTGTCCAGTCAAAAGCCTGGTCAATAAGTGAATCGGTACCATAAACCTTGTATGCGTGATGGCAAAGTCCGATCACAAAACACTCCCTGAGAGTCGAAAGCAGACTCTCGCCGGTAAATGCCTGAAGCTGCTCTTGATCAACAACGCCTCTTGCCCCGAGTGGATTATCGGCCGGGTACCACGGATAAACGGAATTGAATGCGGTAAAGGCAATTTTAATTGATGGATAGTTGATAATCTTGACAAATGGAAAAAGCGGAGAAGCTCCATCTTCTCCGGTAATTAACTCCCTGAAATAGCGGCAAAAATTACCGATTTTGCGATTAAATGTCTTTTTTCTGAGCTGCGGCAGCGGATTCAGCGCATTATAAAAGCGCATCTCCTCTTCAAGATTGATCAAATCGTGATTACCGGCTATAACCGTTGTTTTTTCGAAATGATACAAGCCATGCTTCTCAAGTTTTTCTTTCACAATAGCCCAGTCACCGGAATTGGCTTTATCGCTAAGATCACCTGAAATAACAAGATGATCAGCCCCCGTCCTATTGATACAGTCAAACATACGATCAAGATCTTCAAGCTGCCGATGATCCTTCCTTCCGGAAATATGAAGATCCGATAAATGCGCTATTTTCACTTCTTCTGTATTCAAATCGTTATGTTTGCGGTTTTTTATTCGAAAACAGTAAATTGAGCCATATTTTTATTCATCAGGGCAAAGGTCAAAAGCCACAAAAGTATTTGAAGGCTGCAAGATTCTGCCACTCATTCAACCTGCTACAACAAAGCATTTCATTACCTTATTATGCAAAAAAAAATAGGCTCGCTTAAGGAACTCACAAGAAATCTCTGGTGGTCCTGGGATACAGATGCAAAACAAATTTTTGAAGAACTCTCTCCTCTGCTCTGGGAACGGAACAATCACAATCCAGTCGAACTGCTTCGGCATATCTCACAAGATGAACTTGAGGCTCGAAGCTATGGCAAATACGGAAAAAAAATAGATGCCGTTCACGCCCGTTTTACTGAGTACATGAACGCAAAAGATACCTGGGCAGCAAAAAACGCACCGGAACTTGTTGAAAATCCTGTTGCCTATTTCAGCGCTGAGTTCGGTATTCATGAAAGCGTCAGAATATATTCAGGAGGACTCGGTGTACTTGCAGGCGATCACATTAAATCGGCCAGTGACCTCGGCATAAACTTTATCGGCATCACCCTTTTCTACAGGGAGGGCTACTTCCGCCAGTACCTCAATCACGACGGTTGGCAGATGGAAGACTACCCGCTTCAGCACCCCGAACATCTTCCCGTTGAAAAAGTAAAACGTCCGGACGGTAGTGATCTTATCATTTCGGTTAATATAGCACAAAGCGAAGTTTTTGCACAGGCATGGCGTTTAAAGGTAGGTCGGGCAACACTCTACCTGCTTGACACCAATATTGCAGAAAATGAGTCACACTACCGCGATATCTGCTGTCGTGTCTATGGTGGTGACCAGAATATGCGTATCAACCAGGAGATCCTTCTCGGAATCGGTGGCGTAAAACTGCTTGAAGAGCTCGGAGTAAAACCGGCAGTCTATCACATGAACGAAGGGCACTCCGCATTTCTTACCCTTGAACTGCTTGCAATGGAACTGGCAAAAGGAGTTTCAGAAAACCAGGCAAAAGAGAATGTCCGCGCACGCTGCGTCTTCACCACGCATACTCCTGTCCCTGCCGGCCATGACCGATTCTCGCGTGACATGATGCACTACACCTTCGACAAGTATCTGAACGGAATAGGCATCAACTTTGATGACCTTATGCTGCTCGGATCTGAAGACCGTGATAACATCTACGGTCTGTTTACCATGACGGTTCTGGCTCTCAACCTGTCACGTGCGGCAAACGGAGTATCAAAACTGCATGGAGAGGTTTCCCGCACCATGTGGCAGCACCTCTACAGTGGCAAAGAGGTTTCGGAAGTCCCGATCGGACATATCACCAACGGCGTTCACGCCAGCAGTTGGACATGCGGTTTGACCGACAACTTCTGGAAAAACCATGCTGAAAGCATTGACGAGATGACCCTTTCACGTGAAACTGCTGAAGCTGCTCTTGCAACAGTCTCCGATTATGAGATCTGGTCTCTGCGCTACAGTCTGAAGCGTAACCTGTTCGACTTTATCGACCGCTACCTTGCCAACCAGCTCTTTCACCAGCACTCCAACACCTTCTACAACGAGTACGATGTGATGCGCTCGCCGAAAAACACCTTCTCTCCTGATGTGCTGACCATAGGTTTTGCCCGCCGATTTGCCACTTACAAGCGCGCTCCGCTTATTTTCAGCGATCTTGAGCGTCTTGACAAAATCATAAATAATCCGGATACGCCTCTGCAGATCGTCTTTGCAGGAAAAGCCCATCCGCATGACGATGCAGGTAAAGACTATATCCGTCAGATTGTTCAGCACTCACGCAGACCGCAGTTTACAGGAAAGGTTATCTTCCTGGAAAACTATAATCTTGGTGTAGCAAAACGGATGGTTTCAGGCGTTGATATCTGGCTGAATACCCCGGTAAGACCAATGGAGGCAAGCGGAACATCAGGAGAAAAAACCGTACTGCATGGCGGACTGAATTTCAGTGTGCTTGATGGCTGGTGGCCTGAAGCCTACAACGGCGAAAACGGCTTTTCTATCGGAAATGGTGAATTCTTCGAAAATCATGAGGAACAGGACCGTTTCGATGCCGAAAAGATGTATTCCACTCTGGAAAACCAGATTATCCCTGCATATTACAAGCGCAACGAAGAGAATATTCCGACCGAGTGGATCAAAAAGATTCGGAACGCTATTGCAACAATTGGACCGGAATACAACACCCACAGAATGGTGAGAGATTATGCAACCCGTTACTATCTGAACAAGTAACGTGAACTGAACAAAACAACACGCATTCTCTACTTTCTGAACCAGACCGGGACCACCATATTCCGGTCTGGTTCAAAAAAGTACCCCAACAAGCACCGAACATCATGAGCCAAAACACTCCGTCAAGATCGGCCACAATCGCATCGGTCTCCCTTGGCCGGGCCCTTGAACTGAAATCACCGGTACTCCTTGCTTCGGGCACCGTTTCCTATGGTGAAGAGCTAACTCAACTCTGTGATCTCTCAACGATAGGCGGCATCGTTACCAAGGCAATCTCTCTTGAACCGAGGGCAGGAAACCGCCCCCGCCGCATTGCAGAAACCCCTTCAGGCATGATCAACGCCATCGGACTGGCAAACGTCGGCATCGAGAGATTCATCTCTGAAAAAGTACCGTTTCTCACAAAGCTTGATACCGCAATTATTGTCAATATTGCCGGCCGTTCAATCGATGAATACTGTGAAGTTGTCTCCAGGCTTGACCAGGTGGAAGGACTCAGCGGATATGAAATAAACCTTTCATGCCCGAACGTCAAGGGTGAATGCATGATTATGGGAGTCAGCCGCGAGGCAACCTTTGAAATCGTCTCGGCACTGCGAAAAATCACCCCCCGTCACCTCATGATCAAGCTGACACCAAACGTCACTTCCATCAGTTCCATCGCACTTGCGGCAGAAGAGGCCGGAGCAGACTCTGTTTCACTCATCAATACGGTTGTCGGTATGGCGATAGACTACAAAACCCGGAAGCCTTTGTTAAAGAACATCACCGGAGGACTCTCAGGACCGGCCATCAAACCTATTGCACTTGCAAAGGTATGGGAGGTCTATAATGCCGTAAAAATCCCGATCGTAGGAATGGGCGGCATTGCCAGCTTTGAAGACGCAATGGAATTTCTTCTTGCCGGAGCAAGAGCAGTACAGATAGGTACCATGAACTTTGTCTATCCTGATATCGGAGAAAAGATAGCAGTGACGATTGAACAGCACTTCTCAGCACCGGGAGCAATACCAATCTCCGAGTACAGCGGAAGCCTGATTACCGCTTAGCAGCAGCTCTCTACCACCTCTTGTTTGACAGATATCGCTTTGCCCGCCCGCCGACTCTTTTCGAGCCCGGAGTGCGGTACTCACGGACTATGCGATTGCGGGAAAGAAATGTAAAACTCGTCAACTGCGAAATTATTCTGGACTCTGCCTCCCTGATATCAACATCCGACGGCCCGATATCGGAGAGCAGCTTGACTATAAGTGGCGCACACTCAAAGGCAATAAAAAGAAGGGTAATAAACGTGACCGCATTGGCAGAGGAACGGCTGACATCGTCAGTTGATTGTGTCAACTCACCAAGCGCCCAGTTTCTGTCGGCAAAACCTGCAATTTCGATAGCCTGATCAAGCTCTTTGTCACTCTGTATCAACTGGCTGTTGATCCCCTCTGCCAATTTCTGGCGGTTCATATACTCCTGAAGTCCTGCAAGCCGGGCAGCAAGAAATTCAAGCCGGGCCTGTTTGGATTGCACAACAAGCTCCTTGTTCCTCGCATAGGTGCCATATCCCTCAACTCCGGACGTTGTTGCAGTACGGGAACCAAACACCTCCGCTTTCAGCTCCTCACGCAACCGGTTCACCTCGCTGCTCAGATTGTCATACTCTTTCTGGTAGGAGGCAATCTGACCAAGCTCCAAAGCATATTTCTCTTTGAAAGAGTTCTGAACATTTACTATCCGCGCCCTCTGATCTGAAAGATAGCGCTCCCGAAGCTGCTCCCGGATCTCTTTGTCAAATATTTTCAATTCCAGGGGGCGGGCAATAACCATGGCAATCAATATGGCAAATATAAGTCGGGGGGATGCCTGATAGAACTGTTTCAGACCTTTTGAGCTTTTATTGATGCCTGAAACAATATATCGGTCAAGATTGAAGATCGCCAGCCCCCAGATAAGGCCGAAGAGGAGTGCCCATAACTCAGCAAAAGCAGAGCCTGCAAAAACAAAATAAAGAGCATATCCGCCGGAAAGAGCGGCAAAAAAAGCCGTAAAAAAAATGGTTGCGCCTATTCCGATATATTTGCTGTGCTCAGTCGGATATTTTTCAATCACTGAAACCGGAGTTCCGGAGCAAATCCAGAAAAAACGTTGTAATTGAGAAAAAGTCATATCAGTCCAATAAGTACTCACTTTGACCTCCCTGACACCTTTTGTCAACGAAATTTCAGGAATATCTCACTCATTTCATAGAAGCGGATGCCGTAAAAGTGCAAATCATGTAAAATGATCTCTCTTTTCATGTGTTACTGACGGTCAAGAAGCCGCACTGTTCCATATATTCATGATTTATTCTATCTTGGAAAGCTGCTGAAATAACCATTAAACTCTCTTTAACCATGCGTATAGGAATCGGTATTGATGTACATCCCTTTGCTGAAGGACGGAAACTGGTGATCGGCGGTGTTGAACTTCCTGCAGAGAAGGGACTTGAAGGGCACAGCGATGCCGATGTGCTGCTCCATGCTGTAAGTGATGCACTGCTTGGCGCTGCGGCACTGGGTGATATCGGGCTGCACTTTCCCAATACAAGCATGGAATTCAAGGATATCGACAGCATGATTCTCCTGAAACATGTCGGCAAACTTCTTGAAAAAAACGGCTACCAGACGGTAAACGTTGATGCCATGCTGCTGCTTGAAGCACCGAAAATCGCTCCATATATCACTGATATGCGTAAAAATATTGCCCGATGTCTCGGTATGGAGATTGGAACCATCTCGGTCAAGGCAACCACCAACGAAAAGCTCGGTTACATCGGCCGCGAAGAGGGTGCAGCCGCACATGCCGTCTGCATTATTCGCAAAATCTGAGTACGCCGCTTTTGTTATCTTCGTATCTTGCAGTCAAACCCCTATGCCCCAACCTCACCCCTGAGAATACGAACCGGCTGATAGCGAGTAGCTTTTCGCGCAGGATTCATCGAAGAGAGAACCGCAATAAGAATACCGAAAACAATCACAATCAGGTGAGCATCAGGGGTTTCAACAATGTTGATCCTGTCAGCTTTCAGTACACCTGCCGTACTCGCCTCAAAACGGATGGCAGAGACAAAATGGCAGATAACATGCCCTGCCGGGCTGCCGATCAATACGCCAAGGATACCGATCATCAGCCCTTCCAGCATAAATATTCTTGTGATGTTTCCCGCTGGCATTCCCATGGAACGCATGATGGCAATATCCTTGATCTTCTGCAATACGACGGTGGTCATGACCGAAGAGACACCGAGACCGGCAACAATAAAAACAAATCCGACAAGCACCAGAGTAATCAGGGCATTACGATTGTAAAACTCAATAACATTTCGGTTGGTTTCGTCCCAGCTCTCGCTTTTATAACCACTAAGCAGCTCTACCTCTCCGGCCGTCTTTCCTGCTCGCTCAACATGCGCAGTTCTTAAACCGATACCGGTCACCGAGTTCGAAGCAATCCCCTCCATTCTCTGGGCAAGGGCAAGATTGACATAGGCTTCCCGCTCATCCTTGGCATTGAACCCGCTGCTGAAGCGGCCCACAACCGTTACCGGGAACTCTTCACTGTTTTTTGTCACCAGCACAATCCGTGAGTGGTATCCTGCATTAAGTTTTTTTGCAAGAAGATCTCCCACAAGAATACCGTTCGGAGTATAGGCAAGCTCCTCAAGAGCATTTTTTTCAATCAGATTTTTTTTAAGCCCGGCAATTTCGCCCTCAAGCTCAGGAACAACGCCGCGGGCAACGCAGGGAGTAAAGCGGGTTTTATTGCGGGCAAGCAGTTTGCTGAGAACAAATGGTGAAATACTCTGCAACTCTTTCAGTGAACTGATGCTCTGCACGACCCCTGCATAGTTCTTGATCACCTCCTGCCTGTCAGGTGTAACATTTTTTGTCACCATAGCAATACGCCGGGAACGCTGACCGATGATATTGTCAGGGACGAGCGGAACAACTCTCTCGGCGGTGACCATCACATGCGGCATGGTATCAATAACCTTGTTAATGACATTCGATGATGAACCACGCGCCACAGAGATCGTCGTTACCAGCATGGCTGAACCGACAGCAACACCAAGAGCGGTCAGAATGGTCTGGCGTTTTCTCTCCCTGAGATGCACAAAAGCGATCCTCGCCTGATCCAGATAGTTCATAAAAAAAAGAGAAGTTCAGGCGTTACGGAATGCCTCTGCATCTTTTTAAATTTTGTGGCTTTTCGTTGAAAAATCACACAAATAATCTATTTTGATTGCCATAAGCAGGAACCAGCAGTTCCTCAGATAAATAACTAAATTCGGCAGTTAAAAACTAACCTGAGCATTGAAGGAGAGCATTACAGTGAAAAAAATCGGCATTCTGACAAGCGGCGGAGATTGTGGCGGGCTCAATGCTGTGCTTAAAGGCGCGGCAATGATGGCCCTCTCGAAAAACCTTGAACTCTACATCATTCCCAACGGCTATGCCGGGCTCTACAACCTCATTGATCAACCAAGTATTGTCCATCTTAACCAGAATCGCCTTGACTTGTTTGATGCGAGTTTTGCAGGATCCGAAGCAGGGCACTCACGGGTTAAAATCAAGGCTATCAGCAATCCGGAAAAGTACAACCGCATCAAGGCGGGTATGAAAAAATTCGAGCTTGATGCTCTTGTCATAAGTGGTGGTGACGACTCCGGCAGCGTTATGGTTGATTTGAACCAGAATGGCATCCAGTGCATCCACGCACCTAAAACAATGGATCTTGATTTGCAGACCTACTCTGTCGGTGGAGACTCAACTATCAACCGTATAGCGCAGTTTGTTCACGACCTTAAAACCACAGGAAGAACACACAACCGGGTACTGGTAACTGAAGTGTTCGGTCGTTATGCCGGGCACACTGCTTTCCGCAGTGGCGTGGCCGCAGAAGCTGACTGTATTCTCATACCTGAAATTCCGGCAGACTGGGATGTCGTTTACGAACACCTTAAGGAGCGCTTCACCCGAAGGATCAGGGAGAGCGATGTCAACAGCGGAACCTATACCATTGTGGTTGCCGAAGGAATAAAGAATGCCGATGGCAGCGACATTGTTGATGAGTCAGCAGGTGTTGACGCATTTGGCCACAAAAAACTTGCCGGTGCAGGGAAATTCACCTGCCAGCAGATCCAGAAAAGAATGAAAACCGACCCGGATATGCCGATTTTCATGAAAGAGACCGGCATGTTCGTTGAAGGAATCTACGAGATTCCCGAAGTTCGCGAAGTCCATCCCGGCCACCTTGTCCGTTCGGGCAGTTCATCTGCATATGATGTCAACTTCGGCTTTGAGGCTGGAGCTGCCGCAATACTCCTCCTTCTTGACGGTAAAACCGGAGTAACAATCTCCAAAGTCAGAGGGCGTAAAATTGAATATATCGAGTCCAGCAAGGCTATTGTACAACGCCATGTCGACCTGGATCACGTTGCCATGTACGAAGCCCTCGGCATCTGCTTCGGACGCAAATCCGCCAGTTACGAGCCAATCCTTCGTGAAGTAGAAGGCGTTTACGAAAGGATCTACTGATCACGCTACATTTATCGGCAAAGCAGCCCCGCATCTCCCTGCGGGCCTGCTTTTTGCTCTCATGGCGCACAAACAATTACCCCACCTGTACTTCGAGGCTTTTCACCGCATCACAATAAGAGTAAACGCCCTTCCAGAGCAGAAAAACAGCTCTATGTACTTTTAAAAAACTCAAAACAATATATCTTTGAGTTTTAGAACGGTAACGATTTAACATCCAATACCTGCATCATGAACAAGTCTGCTAAAATCTGGATGAACGGCGAACTGATTGACTGGAATGACGCCAAAATCCACATTATGTCCCATGTTGTCCACTATGGTTCATCCACTTTTGAAGGTATTCGCTGCTATGAGACCCTCAAAGGTTCTGCGGTTCTCTTTCTTGACGAGCATATCAAGCGCCTCAGGGACTCGTCGAAAATTTACCGTATTGAAATTCCCTATTCTGAAAAGGAGCTGAAAGATGCTGCCATCAGTACCATTCACGCCAACAGTCACAAATCCTGCTACATCCGTCCGCTGGTCTATCGCGGACAGGGAGCTTTCGGTGTAAACCCTCACCGTGCGTCCATCGAAGTTGCCATTGCCACCTGGGAGTGGGGTACCTATCTTGGAGAGGATGTTCTTGAAACCGGTGTAGACGTTCGTGTCTCCTCCTGGACCCGTCCGGCTCCGAACACCCTTCCTTCATGGGCCAAAGCTGGAGGAAACTATCTGAACTCGCAGCTCATCAAAATGGAAGCCCTGATGGACGACTATGCCGAAGGTCTTGCGCTTGACGTCAACGGCTATGTTTCCGAAGGCAGCGGTGAGAATATTTTCGTCGTCCGCGATGGCGTGATTTATACTCCCATGTCAGGTCAGTCAATTCTGCCGGGATTTACCCGCTATGCGGTTATGCACATTGCAAAAGAGCTTGGCTATGAGGTTCGCGAAACACTCATTCCCCGTGAAGCACTCTATCTTGCCGATGAGGTCTTTCTGACCGGCACGGCGGCAGAAATCACTCCGGTCAGAAGCATCGACAAATACCCGATCGGCAATGAACGGCGAGGCCCGATTACCGAAGCACTTCAGCACCACTACCTGAAAATTGTTCAGACCGGTGACGATCCCTACAACTGGCTGACCTTTATCTGAACATGACAGAACGGGCATGAGCTGGAAAAATATTATCGGTCAGAAACAACAAGTCCGCGTTCTGCAGAAAGCTCTTGAAACAGATCGCTTCGCTCATGCCTACCTTTTTACCGGCCCGGAAGGGTCGGGAAAGGAGTCTGTTGCCTTTGAGATCGCCTCAATTCTCAACTGCCGCCCGGCTTCACTGCAAAGCGAAGCCGGTTCATGCGAAACCTGCGCTGACTGCAACCAGGTTCGATCTTTCATGCATCAGAATGTTGAGTATCTCTTTCCTGTGGAATCAGCCCTTCTTGAGCAGAGTGAAGGGGCAAAAAAAGAGAACAAAAAGTTTAGTGAGGCCAGGGAACGATACGAAGCGCTGCTTGAACAAAAAAAAGAGAATCCCTACTTCTCCCCCGCCATGGAACGCTCCATGGGTATTTTGACCGAACAGATTATCGCTCTTCAGCATAAAGCCTCCTTTATGCCGAGAGAGGGAAGCAAAAAAATCTTCATTATTTCGCAGGCAGACCGTTTGCACCCTTCAGCAGCAAACAAGCTGCTGAAACTGCTTGAAGAACCACCGGCTCATGTTGTATTCATTCTGGTAACCTCGAGGCCGGATGCGCTCCTTCCAACCATCCGCTCCCGATGCCAGAGCGTCCGGTTCTCCAAAGTAACCGCACAGGAACTGCGCCTTTGGCTCCAGGAAAACCGGCCTGAGATTGTGGAACCCGAACTGAGCTTTATCGTGAGCTTTTCAAGGGGGAACTTGCGACTTGCATGGGAGATCATCAACAACCGCGATGGCAATGGAAGTAAGTCACCCACCATTCTTCTGCGAAATCAGGCACTCGACTACCTGCGCAAGGTTCTGACGCCAAACCGTTTCCATGAAGCAATTATGGCCTCTGAAGAGAGTGCCCGAAACCTGTCGCGCAGTGAGCTTACGCTCTTTCTTGCCGCCCTTTTGCTCTTCTTTCAGGATATCAACCACCGCAAAATTGTGCCTGACTTTGAGGGGCTCAATAACCCCGACATCACTGACTCAATAGACCGATTTGCCCGAAACTTCCCCCATGCGGATTTCTTCACCATCTCAACCCTCACCGAAGAGGCTATCCGCACCATTGAGCGTAACGCCAGTCCACTCCTCGTCATGGCCTCCTATACTGCCAATATCCGATGCCTGCTACAAAGGGCATAAAAGAAATCTAAAACAATGCATATTCGAGTATAGATAACAAAATCGGCAAGTATCGTCACACAAAACGTTGCAAACGCCGCAAACACCAGCATCTCAGGTAATTTTTTTACCATTATTTGCACCTGACCTCTTCCCATTAACTTCCGCGAAATGCTAATTATTGAGACAAAGAAATATATACTCTATACTGGTATGAGGGTATGAGCTATATACGAACATCTCCGTTTTACACGTAAAGCAACGGGAATCTGGCGCGCTACAGCAAAACCAGCCAAGCCAAATGCATTCGCCCGAAGGTCGTATTCTCAATTGAAGAAGCGAGAACCCTGATTACCGGTCAGATCCGATACTATACAGTAAACAGCTTGTACAGCGAAATTGGTTATATTGCTACTTAGGGATAAATTGGAGGGTTGTGACAGACTGATTTTCACAAAAAGCTATCCGAATCTTGAGGAAGGAAGAGTAACTTGCAAGCAATATAGACTGAAAATACGACGACATCCAAATTTTCAACACATTTCATCAACTGCAGCTAACTTTAACTCGCTAACTCAAAAGGAGCATTTCTTCATTTCCAGTTGAAGCAAAGCACATGTAACTTTAGTGAGAAAATAAATTCACGTATTATGAATAACAAATTAAATTATTTCCTATTAAGTATTAACGCAATCAAACGGCGAAGACATTGGTTTGGTGATCAATTTAATTTCAGAAAGTTGATTAATTATTTGATTTTGGGAGTAACATTTGTTTTAAAAAAACAGGTTGTCCATGCTTGGCCTGCAGCACTAAAAATAGATATTTCACCGATTTGTAATTTACATTGTCCTACTTGTATTCATGCTGAACCAGGAGACAACCCTTTATTACAAAAGCAAGAATTTAAGGGCAAGTATATGACTATTGATCTGTATAAAAAAATAGTAAATGAAGCCAAAGGGAGAATACCTGTTTTTTCGTTATATTATTTGGGTGATCCCTTTATGCATCCTGATATTGATGAAATGTGCCGACTTGCGAAAGATGCCGGAATAAATGTGCATCTAAGTACTAATTTCAGTTTAAAATTTTCAGACGAAAGAATAATAAGTATTATTAATAGTGGTGTCTGCCATTTATCCGTTTGCGTAGATGGTATTACTCAGGAAGTTTATGAGAAAACCCGAAAAGGTGGCCGTATTGATTTTGTTTTGTCTAATTTAACGAGAGTGATCGAATTCAGAAATAAGTCAGGGAAAAAATACCCTATAGTTGAGGTGCAGTATATCAAGTTTACGCATAATGCCTATCAGATACCTGATGCACTTGCTTTGTTTCAAAAGATAGGGGTTGATCATATTCAAATTGTTGATGGACATGTTACTAATTATTGTGATGTTGAAAGAAAGAGCAGCGATGTTTTTCAGCCACGCCCAAAAAAAACCAATCGTGGTTGTTTCTGGCCTTATTTTTTTATGGTTATTAAATATAACGGTGATGTTATTCCCTGCTGTGCATTTCGACTTGCCACTCAGTATTGTTCGGATGAGAATCCACGCGTACTTGGCAATATTTATGACAACGATATTTTTTCCATATGGAATTCATCCGTTTACAGACAAATTAGATATTTGACCATAAATCCAAATGGTGTTGAATATGACGAGAAATTAAAAAATACCTTTTGTTATGGATGTCGCAACTTATATACTCTTAAGAAGTTATAGCGCCTCTTTATTTCAATTTCGTTATCAACTCTTCTATAAGTCCCTGATTACGTCTATATGACTCCTGAATTATCCGAAACCCGACGTATTATAGCTGTCGGTGATATACATGGATGCTTGTTTTCTTTAAAAAAGATAATAGAAATAGTCAAACCTGAACATGATGATCAATTGGTTTTTTTAGGTGATCTGATTAATCGAGGAGATCATTCTATCGCTGTGATTGAGTATCTTATTGAGTTAGCATCTCGTTTTGCATGCCACTTTATAATGGGTAATCACGAACTGATGTACCTTCAGTATTGTGAAAAACAAAACGCTCGCAGATGGCCAAAAAACAGCTTACAAAAAATTCTACGATCTCTAAACCGATCGGAGAGCTTTAATCTGACTGAAAAGCATCTTGCCTTTTTGCGGACATTCAGATACTTTATTGAAACAAAAAACTATTTTTTTACCCATGGGGGGCTTGACCCGGAACTATCCGTCAAGGATAACCTGAGATACTATCAACAGGAAGAGTTCTGCTGGCAACAGATACATATGCGCTCAATTTTTCGGGAAAGCCAAAACTACAGATGGGAAAAAACCGTTGTATGTGCACACACGACTGTATCAGTACCTGTTATGACCGACAGGCTCATCGCAATTGATACCGGATGTGTTTACAAGAACAAGCCTGGTCTTGGCAAACTCACTGCTGTTATTCTTCCAGAGCGGCGACTTGTTCAAATTCAAAACTGTGATTAAGAAAAGACTATTCAAGCCCTTGCCTCTCATTGCCTATGGTTAAATCCAACCAGTTGAGATAACCGGGGAGACCTCCTGTTACGGGAAGCTTGATAATTTCCGGCACATCGTAGGGATGATGCTCCAGAATATAGACTTCAAGATCACTGTAGCGCTCGTCGGTGGTCTTGATCCAGAGAGCCACTTCATCCTCTTTCTGCAGCGCACCCTCCCAGAGAAAAAAACTCCGGATATCGGCCATCTGTACACAGGCTGCAAGACGATTCTCCAGTATACCTTCAGCAAGATGTTCAGCTTCATCCCTGTCAGGCACTGTTGTAATGACCATGCAATAACTGCTTTTCATTCTCTCTGTAGGGTCATAAAATTTCAGAGTTCGATAAGTTCTTTGCTCAGGCGTTGAAACGGTTCAGCTCCACCGGCTCCAAGTACCACCGTATCCTCAATGCGCACTCCGAATCTGCCTGGCAGGTAAATTCCCGGCTCAATGGTAAAGACCATGTTCTCCTGAAGCAGCAGTTCACCTTTCGGGCTGATTCTCGGCTCTTCGTGCACCTCAAAACCAACTCCGTGACCAAGACCATGGCCAAACTCATCCGAGTAACCATGTCCTGCAATATATCCACGCACTATTGCGTCAAGCTCTTTGCCAGTCATACCACACTTCGCTGAAGCTATACCGAGTTCCTGGGCACCCTGCACAATTCGATATATATTGCGCGCCTCCTCCGAAACCTTGCCAAGAGCTACGGTCCGGGTCTGGTCCGAGGCATACCCCTCATAGACACAGCCCATATCAATCACGATCAGCTCTCCGGGCTTGAATCGGATGGACGATGGTTTTGCATGGGGCATTGCAGAACGGGGGCCGCCGGCAACAATAGGATCAAAAGAGTCTTTTTCTGCTCCAAGTTTTTTATGCTGGTATGAGATTTCAGCAGCAATATCAAGCTCCGTAGTCAACGGAGAGATCAGGGGAAGAACCGTTTCAAGTACTGATTCACTGATCTCTGCAGCACGTCGCATCTTCATCAGTTCGGCCTCATGCTTGACCATCCTGAACTCATCAAAAAAAGCGTGAACAGGAATCACCCGCTGCCGTCCATGAAGCCGCTCAATCAGTCGTGTAGCTTCATGCCAGGTAATATTATCCGACTGCAGGGCAACACTCTGGCCGAGAACGTATCGACCGGAACCAAGCTCAGCATCAAATCCTTCGGTAGAAATAACCGTTTCTGCAACCCTCACCTCACGAGATGCCTGCTCCTTATAACGAAAATCGGTAAATAGCCAGCTTTTTTCCCCGGTAACAATCAAACGAGCACTGGAACCACTGAATCCGGTAAGCCACCGGATAACAGAAAGATCGGTAATAATACAGGCATCAAGAGACTGGGCCATCATTTTCCCGAGAACCATCTTCAGAGCAGCTTGCCTGTGTGTTGTATCCATAACCTCTGAATCAGCCCTGATTATTGGGCACATCTATTAATCTATTACGCGATTCGATTGCTTCATTGGGCGGTGCTCGAAATCCTCAAGTACTCCGTGTACATTCCGGTTTCTCTGGCTCCGTCCGCCTTGCACTCAAATCGCTCACGACAATTAATAGAGGTGCCCTATTTAGATTTATATCAATTCTCATTATTATTTACATTTACGAATATTCGAACTCATTTGCCAACCAATCTGTTTTATGCCTCAAAAAAAGTTACTGCAAAAGCTGCTCACCGGAGAGAATTTTTCACAGGAGGAGATGACCTACTGCATGAACAGCATCATGGATGGTACGTTTTCCGATGTCGTTATAGCAGCTCTGCTTGCCCTCCTTCAAAAAAAAGGGGTTACGGCTGCTGAAGCCGTCGGGGCACGCCACAGCCTGATGCAGAAAGCCAACACGTTGGTCCTTAGTGAAGATGCTGTTGATACCTGTGGTACCGGTGGTGACCATGCCGGAACGTTCAATATTTCTACAACCGCATCAATTATTGCCAACAGTGCCGGAGTCCCCGTTGCAAAGCACGGAAACCGTTCTGTAACAAGCAGTTGCGGAAGTGCCGATGTGCTTGAAGCACTTGGATTTACGATTGATCTGCCTCCCGAAGCAACAAAAGAGCTGTTTGATGCTACAGGATTTGCATTTCTCTTTGCACCGCTCTACCACCCTTCCATGAAACGTGTGGCCGCTATCCGCAGGGAGATTGGTATCAGAACCATCTTCAATATTCTCGGCCCCCTGATCAATCCTGCAAAGGCGAAACGTCAACTTGTTGGGGTATTCAATCAAGAGCTTATGGAGCTCTATACCGAGGTGCTTCTGCAAACCGGAGCCCGGCATGCCATGATTGTTCACTCAATGACTGAGGAGGGTATAGCACTTGATGAACCGAGCCTTAACGGTCCAACCTATGTTATCGAGATTTGCAACCACTCCCTGCAACGCTATACACTCCATCCCGAAGATTTCGGCCTGACCCGCTCCGCGCTTTCGGAGATCAAGGGGGGCAGCAGGAATGAAAATGCAGTGATAATCCACAGCATCCTCGACGGCTCAGCACCGCAGCCTCATATTGATGCAAGCCTCTTCACAGCAGCTATGGCCTGTTTTGTTTCAGGAAAAACTTCAAGCATCAATCAAGGGTTGGTGATGGCCACAGATGCCCTGACAAGTGGCGGTACAGAGAAGAAATTCAATGAGATTCTGAAAATAAACGCTGAACTGAAAGAGAAATACAGCTATGGGGTAAACTAAATTATTATCTTTATGGCAAAAAACTTGTATACTAATCCCCTTGTTTTTAAGCCGAAGCGAGAATCATTACACCCATGAACGGAAGCGATACGCTAAATCCTGAGATGCAGCAAAGCATCAATGAAAAGCTTCGTCAGTCAGGAGTGAGCGACGACCGTCAGAAGATCATCCGGCAGGCACTTGAAAATGTCAACAAGCCCGGGTTCAGGATTGATCCTTCAGCCATCCTGCCACTTATGAAGCCTGTCACCTGGTTCCCGCCAATGTGGGCCTTCGCTTGCGGCGTTGTTTCAACAGGAGAAGGAGTTGCTGAGAACTGGTGGATACTGCTGCGGGGCGTCCTTCTTGCCGGTCCGCTCATGTGCGCCATGTCGCAAACCATGAACGACTACTTCGATCGCGAAGTAGACGCCATCAACGAACCCGAAAGGCCCATCCCTGCAGGGAAAATATCAAAATCAGCAAGCTGGCTGATTACCTTTGCTCTTATCGTTACCGGCTTTCTTGTCGCTCTCTCCATTCACCCCTATGTCGTCGTCATCGCTTTTGTCGGGGTCCTGATGTCACACGCCTATTCCGGCCCGCCAATAAGGGCTAAACGAAACGGCTGGTTCGGCAATCTCATTGTCGGTCTTGCCTATGAAGGCGTTGCGTGGCTTACAGGCAGTTTTGCCATTACACAGGGCGTTCCATCTGCTGAAACCATTGCTCTTGCGATTATTTTTTCGCTTGGAGCACACGGCATCATGACGCTCAACGACTTTAAATCGGTTGTCGGTGACAATATTCGCAAGGTTGCCTCTATACCTGTTCAGCTCGGCGAAAAGAAGGCTGCTATTCTTGCGGCGATTCTCATGGATCTTGCCCAGCTTGCAGCCATTGCCATTCTTGTCGTCAAAGGCTCCATGACAACAACCGTGATTGCTCTTGTGCTTCTGGTCGCACAGTTGCCGATGCAAAAGATTCTGATTGCCAAACCCCTTGAAAAAGCGGTCTGGTATAATGCATTCGGTACGCTGCTCTACGTTTTATCGATGATGGTGTGCGCTGTTGGCATTCGGCCCTGATGACACCTCTTTATACCCGAATCGCTCACGACGATTTACAGAACTGCCGGAAGGACAATAATTGCTTTCCGGTTTATAAAACTATTAGTATATTCCACTTCGTTTTTTTAACACCCAATTGATTGCATCATGCCAAAAGTTTGTCTTCTGACCGGTAAAAAACCTATATATGGCAACACGGTATCACACGCGAACAACCATGTCCGCACCCGTTTTGAGCCAAACCTCCACACCAAAAAAGTCTGGATCGAAGAGGAAAAGCGCTTTGTCAAGGTGAAGCTTTCTGCCAAAGCAATGAGAATTATCGCAAAAACAGGCACCGCCGAACTTGCCAAACTGGTATAAGAGAATCCTGGTTCTTAAATTAAATCTCTCATAAAGGCTCAATCATCAAAGGTTGAGCCTTTTTTTGTCGATGCAAAAAAAACTCACTATCTACACCGATGGAGCGTGCAGCGGAAATCCTGGTCCTGGCGGCTGGGGTGCGCTGTTGATGTACGGCACAACCACCCGTGAAATCTCGGGCTACTCACCGGCCACCACCAACAACCGTATGGAGCTTACTGCTGCCATAGAGGCCCTTGAAGCACTCAAGGAGCCCTGCAAGGTTGATCTCTACAGCGACTCAAGCTATCTGGTCAACGCCATCAATGAGGGATGGCTGAAACGATGGGTTGTCAATAACTGGAAAACGGCAGCAAAAAAAAATGTCGAGAATCCTGATCTGTGGCAAAAAATCCTTAAGTTGATCAAATTACATAACGTTACCTTTCACAAGGTGAAGGGCCACAGCGACAATCCCTACAACAATCGCTGCGATGTGCTTGCAAGGGAAGCCATCAAAAAACATCCTTAACCAGTTGCTGTATGCCGAGCAAAGCCAAACCTGAAACAACACAGAATAAACGCACCTTCAGAAAAGGAGCCGGGCTCCTTCTTATGATCAGCGGTATCGGCATGCTCACTTTTCTCGGCATAGTACTCTGGATCAACTGGCCGAAAGCCCGCCTCCAGCCGGAACCCTTGAACGCAGAGCTTGAACAGCTCATCAGCCGGATACCCGGCAAATCCGATGCCCTTATATACGTTGGACTTAAAGATATCCGCGAAAGCCGTCTCTGGATGGAGATCATCCCTGATTCACTCAAAAAAACACCTCTCTTCCAGCCAAAAGGAGAGCTTGAGACAATCCTGAAAGCGGCAAAAATCAACCCGACCGAAGATATTGACACCCTGCTGATCAGTTTCAGGCGCAGGGGCTACAAAGAGCAGCACTTTATGGCAGTTGCCTGGGGTCCGTTTACCAAAAAGCTTCCGGAATCGTTTCTCAAAACAAACAGCACAATCTCGGAGAAAATTGGCGGGAAGCAATGTTACGCAATGGACTCTACCCTCTGGCTCTGCAAGCTCGATCCGAACCGGTTAGCTCTCACGAACAGCCGGAATATGATGCAGGAGTTCCTTGTTCCAACCGGAAGCTTTTATCAGCGGGACTCACTTACAACCGCCCTTATAAACAAAGCCATATACAAGTCGCACCTCTGGTTTGCCCTCCCCTCTGCATCATGGACCTCAGGAGCACTGCAAAGCCTCACCTCAGCTAACCGCGACATGAAAAACCTCGGCAATCTGAACCGAATCCGGAGTATGGCTCTCTCTGTCAGATTGAAAGACGGAATCGAGGGACAAAGCGAATGGGTCTATACAACCAGACGGGCGGCTTATTTTTCCTCAACCTTTCTCTGGGGAACAATTAAACTTTCGGAGCTATCCAGCACAAGAACATCAGAACAGGCAAAAAAACTGCTTGAAAAACTTGAGATTCAGCAAAACTTTGAGTCGGTAATCATTCATACAAACCTTCCCATAGAACTTTTCCAGCAGTCCAAAGTGAAAAAGTAGTCCGTTACCCTTCTGTAACACCCTGTTGTCCGGAAGAAGAGATCGTATCTCTCTGAAAACAGAGCATTTTCCCTTTCCAGAGCACCTGCAAGCCTCTTCCGGCCAAGACCACCTTTCCCGGTCTCGAACTCAAGAGATCAACCAGCTTCTGAAGAGCCTGTGCATCTACCGGTGCATCCATATCTCGCAGTGCCCTTTTAAAAATCTCCTTCTGCTCGAAAACCGTCAATTGCCGAAGAGCATCTACCTCCAGTTTACCGTCAATAAGCGAAAGACCCGGCTCACGCTCAGCAAGGTTTTCAAAATAGAGTTCAAGAAACTCCTCAAGCTCTCCGGCCTGTTCCGACACTCTCTGGAGCGATGGCATCAATTTATTGGCAAACCTCTCCTCAATGAGCGGGATGACGCGATTCCTGATAAAATTCCGGTCGAAATCGTCTGAACAGTTGCTGCTGTCAAGACGGCTTGCAATTCCCTTTCCCTCCAGGTAAGCGCCGATTTCATCCTTTCGGAGCAGCAGCATCGGACGGATAATCCTCTCATTACTGGCTCTGATTCCCTTAAGAGCGGGAAGAGAAGCTCCTCTGAAAAGGTTAAAGAGAATGGTTTCCGCATTATCGCTGACATGATGCGCGGTGGAGACCTTCGAGAATCCCCGCTCCTTAAGCACCCTGTCAAAAAAACCATAGCGGAGTATGCGTGCGCTCTCCTCAAGAGACTTTTTCATTTTCTTTGCCTGTTGCCGTGTATCGAACTGCTCCACAAAACACTCCAGACCGAGCAGAGAGGCTGTCTCACGCACAAAAGCCTCATCACCGTCACTCTCGCTCCCTCGAAGCTGAAAATTGCAGTGAGCCACAGCGAGCTTGATATGCAAGACCGGTCGCACTGCTTCGAAAAGGGAGAGCATAGCCATTGAATCCGACCCGCCGGAAACCGCAAGAAGTACCCTCTCCCCCTCTTCAACCAGCCCTCTTCTCTTTATCTGATCGAGAAACTTTTTTTCTACAGCATTCACTTTTCCTCTCTCGTTATCATATTCCCCTTGAATGGCGATTCGCGCCTCGATATCTCAACAACAGCCTGAGACAATGCGTAGTCAGGCTTACTGAACATTAAGAGTGCAAATAGTTGCAAAACAAACCAAAAATCTTTACCCTGTTTTTTCAGGTACAAGATAAATAATTATCATGTTGGTACGCTTACACACAAATAACCGCCCCTCGAGAAAAAAATATGTTTACTCCCTACGGTTACAGCACCATAACAAAAGTTTTACTTCTCTCTCTTTTATCTATTGGTGCCGCCCTGTTTTTCCCGATGGGAGTCAGAATAGCGTTTCTCATTGCCGTAGCCTTTTTTATTCTCTTTACCCTCTATTTTTTCCGCGACCCTGAACGAAAAGCTCCAAATGAAGAGCGCATCATTCTTGCGCCGGCAGATGGCAAGATCCTGCTTGTTCAGAAGCAGGAAGAGAACACACTTGTCAGCATATTCATGTCACCTTTCAATGTTCATGTAAACCGGATACCAATCAGCGGTACCGTGACCAAAGTAAACTACAAGCCCGGTCAATTCCTGATGGCATTTGACAACCGGAGCATGAAGTGTAATGAAAAAATGGAGATCGGTATTCAGAATGGAGAGATCACCCTGCTCTTCAGCCAGGTATCAGGATTTCTTGCCCGAAGAATTGTCTGTCCGCTGCAGGCAGGCGAGCATGTCACAATCGGCAACCGTTTCGGAATGATAAAATTCGGTTCCAGAGTTGATCTCATCCTTCCTTCCAATGCCAACGTTGAGGTTCTGGTCGGCCAGAAGTCAGTCGCAGGCCGAACCGTCCTTGCTCGATATTGAAAAGAGTTGGTTTAGGAGAGTTGATTTCTTATATAATCGTATTACCTGTTTAAATTTTATCATCACTGAAGGAGTTGCAATGTTTGGATTAGGTGGACAGGAACTCATTCTTATACTGCTCATAATTCTGCTGTTGTTCGGGGCAAAAAAACTTCCTGAACTGGCTAAAGGTCTTGGAAAGGGTATGAGAGAGTTCAAGAAGGCACAGAATGAGATCGAAGAGGAGTTCAACAAAGCTGCCGATGAGCCCCCGAAAAAGGATAAATCCACTGTTGCTTGATACGCATCAAAGCATCTCTTCAAAAAGCCCTCGAAAGGGCTTTTTGAGCATCTATAGCAGTTACCTGAAAGAAGAGAAAGCGACAATTTGCGTAATCTTGTCGTTTTCCTTTTTTTAACGTTATCTTTCTCTCTAACTGCCCAGATTAAGAAACCCCGGCCATGCTATTCAGCCTCTACATCAAAAATTTCGCTCTTATCCAAGAGCTTACCGTTGAGTTTGGAACTGGTCTAACCATTATAACCGGCGAAACAGGTGCAGGCAAATCCATTCTTATCGGCGCCCTGAACACTGTTCTCGGGGAACGGGCAAGCAGTGACCTCGTGCGCTCAGGCGCCAGCAAAGCTGTTATAGAAGCAATACTTAGAGATGTCAGGAGCAGCAAGATTGATGCCCTTCTGAATAGTTCGGAAATCGAGCCGGCCCCGGAACTTATTCTCCGCAGGGAACTCTCTGCAACCGGTCAATCGCGATGCTTCATCAATGACACCCCATGCACAGTATCACTCCTTAAACAAATTGGGGAGCTGCTGATTGATCTGCACGGCCAGCATGACCATCAGCTTCTTCTTCGTACTGAAACCCACGAAACACTTCTTGATGACTTTGCAGGAAGCCTGCCCGAAATCACGACATACCGGCACACCCGTTTACTGCTTCGGAATTCTCAGCATGAGATAGAACGACTCAATAAAGAGGTGACTGAAATTCGCAATAAAAAAGAGCTGCTCGATTTTCAGCTTAATGAACTCGGTGCACTCGACCTCAAAAACGGTGAAGAAGAATCAGCAGAAACAGAAATCACGCTTCTTGAAAACGCAGAAACCCTTTTTACACTGAGCACGGCTTTGAGCGATTTGCTCTATGACAGTGAACATTCAGCTTACTCCGCCTTAAGCACCGCTATTCATACACTTGAAAAACTCTCAGGTATTGATAAACGCTTTGACATTCACCTTGAAGAGACTCGAACAGCCAAAAGCATTGTGGATGAGCTTGCCCGATTCAGCCGAAGTTATTCTGCTGATATTGATTTCAATCCCGTAAGGCTGGAAACTCTTCGTGAACGACAGCTCCAGCTTCAGCGTATATGCAAAAAATATGGACGCTCCATCCCGGAGCTTATCGAACTGAGAGACGAACTCGACACACGAATAGCTTTGGAGATTAATCTTGAGGATGAGATTGCCCGCATCGAAAGTGAAATCACGAGGCTAAAAGCGGAACTCTCAAAAAATGCAGAGAGCGTTTCAGTCAAACGGCAAAAGGGGGCTCGCCGTCTTGAACAGGTGATACAGGAGCAACTTGCGAATCTCGGTATACCGAAGGCCGCCTTCATCGTCAGCATAACGCATGAAGAGCAGGGAAACGGTGAGATTTCAATTGAAGGGAGAACATATGTAGCACTTGCTAACGGCTATGACCGTATAGAGTTTCTGATTTCCACCAATCAAGGTGAAAAACCAAAACCACTCGTCAAAGTAGCCTCCGGAGGTGAGATATCAAGAATCATGCTCGCCCTGAAAAGCGCACTTGCAGAATCCGCTGAACTACCGATCCTTATTTTCGATGAGATCGATACCGGTATCAGCGGCCGTATTGCAGATGCAGTCGGTAAAAGCCTGAAATCCCTCTCACGACTTCACCAGATCATCGCCATCACCCACCTGCCTCAGATAGCCGCAATGGCCGACCTGCACCTGTCAGTAGAGAAATCCATGCAGGAAGAGAGAACTGTAACCGAGGTAACTGTTCTGAGCCATGAATGCCGCCTGCAGGCTATAGCGTCTCTCATCAGTGGAAACAAGATATCACCATCATCACTCAATCTGGCGGCAGAACTGGTCGCTGGAGCAGAAATGGTGTAATTTATTTTGTAACACACATACTCATCACCTCACGCATTACAGTGCAAGTCCTATCTATATCTTCCTGCCTAAGGGTTGGATGAACAAGAAACATAAGAGCTTGCTCGCCAAGCTCCCTGGCAACCGGCAACCGTTCTGCAGGACGCCAGCCAGTGTTATCAAAAGCTTTTTCAAGGTAAATCTCCGGACACACTCCAGTGTAACAGGGAACTCCCCTTGCATTAATTTCATCCATAATCCTGTCTCTGTTCCAACCCTCTTTCAACATTGAGGGCTCAACAAATACATAGCACTTATAGGCGGCATGCTCAACCCATAAAGGAATAAAAGGAACCTTTAATCCTTTTATAGATGCGGCTGCATTCCAGATAGCTGATGCATTCTTCTGACGCTTTGCGGTCCAATCCGCCATTCGCGTCAACTGAATCCGACCAAGTACGGCCTGCATCTCCGTCATCCTGAAATTAGTACCGAACGAATCATGAAGCCAGCGAAATCCCGGCTGATGACTCCGGTTATATACCGCATCCCAGCTTTTACCGTGATCTTTATAGGCCCACATTCTTGACCACAAGGCTTTATCACTGGTTGTCACCATGCCACCCTCTCCACCAGTCGTCATAATTTTATCCTGGCAAAAACTCCATGCACCAATATGGCCAATGGTACCAACCGACCTGCCCTTATATTTCGCACCGTGAGCTTGAGCACAATCCTCAACCACCTTGAGGCCATGTTGCTTCACAAGATACATAATTGGATCCATATCACAGGGATAACCAACAAGATGAACCGGTATGACAGCCTTGGTTTTTGATGTTATCCTGGCCGCAATACTCTCAGATGTCAGAGTCATAGAATTGCTGTCAACATCGGCTATAACCGGAACCGCACCCCGCATTACCACAGCACTTGCTGATGCAAGGAAAGTATAACTCGGAACAATCACCTCATCCCCTATCCCGATCTCAAGAGCCTCTAGCGCAAGTTCCAGCGCTGCCGTTCCATTCGTTAGAGCTATCGCATGCCGGCTCCCAGCCCATTCAGCAAACTCTTTCTCAAATTCACGACACTCCTGACCAGTCCAGTAATTAACCTTGTTGGACAAGAGAACCCGGGAAACAGCATCAGCTTCTTCCTGGGTAAATAAGGGCCAAGGGGGAAATGAGGTATTAAGCATATCAAAAAAAAAATCAAATAATTGAATTCTGCGCATCAGGGCCAACAGCTACGACCACAATAGCCATAGCGGTTTTCTTGCTATGTGACAAGCTGACCCGAATAGCAAGATTCAATTTTGCTACTTGCGGATCTGAGATAACAAAAAAAGGTTTTCCTTCTTTGTCATTAGCAATTTCAATCTGACGGAGATCTACTTTGCAAAAAGGATAAAGAGCTTTCAACAACGCCTCTTTAGCACACCAACGTGCAGCATAGTGAGCCTCGGGATTTTTGAACGATTTACAATACAGGTGTTCTGCTTCAGTAAACAGTTTATGCTGAGCTCCCGATTCCAGTTTTGAGAGCATATTATGCCAGCGATCTATATCTTCACAATCAATTCCAACATTGAAATTTTCCATGTTTAATATTGCTGATTAAACATCTATTCCGCGAATAAATTCGCACACAGGCAATACTAAATCATTTATATGAAAAACGAAACAATTTGACCTATCACCCGGTTGAAAACCAAGATCAAGAAACATATTTTGGACAAGACTGTTTTTTGCCGTATGAATATATTCACCAAATACCTCTGTGACGCCTTCCTTGACGGCCTCAATCAGCAATGTAGCCAGCATATATTTTTCCATATGACGTCCAAGCACGCGACAACTCATCAACCAGGTATCGATATGCCAGGAAGTACCACTCTTTTTAACAAGAATTACCCCAATCAAGCCATGATCCCCAAATTTATCTGTCAATCGGAACCATCTTGTCCACCAATCCGGAGATTCAGCCTTGCTTCGAATCTGCTCCTCACTGTATCGCCTGGAAGTCAGATTGAACTGGTTGGTTTTATTTATCAATTGGGTCGAACGAGTAAGGGTTATAGAATCGATTGATCCGCTCTGTGCAACCATTTCAAGGCCAGAAAGGAACTCTTCCACTGTTGCTGCACTTGTCTCGAACTCCTGTCGAACAATATTTGACTGGTAACTCTTATGTCGCTCAGCATCCTCTTCCGTCAGCACAATAGACTCAAAATACATGCCATGATCCAGGGCCTCGAGCATCTCCCAGGGTTTGCTGCCACACTCAGGAACAATTACATCGGGCAAACGGGAACGAACCCATGCCCGTTCAAGCGGATTATCATCCAAAAACACAAAACTATCAAGTCCTAAAGATAATTTCGTTGCCATCTCCTGAATATTCGAAGCTTTATCCTGCCAGTTAGCAATAAACAGAACAAAATCATCCATTCGAAGAATCATGGAATCATGTTCCCTGAAAGGCAACTCCGCATCATCAAGGTTATTTTTCGAACAAACCGCAAGTAAAACACCCCGCCCCTTTAGCTCCTTCACATAATGCTGAAGATCAAGATGGCACTCTCCTTCCGGAGATGGGGGACCAATAACGATACCTGATAAACCATCTTCACCAATCACTCCGCCCCAGAGAGTATTGTCGAGATCAAGCACAAGCACCTTGGCTGAATAACCAAAAGCAGCACGCAAATTGGCCGTAAGATGATCGGCCAGTAGTGGAAGTGCTTCCGGAGAAGGATAGAGTCTGCTGGAATACCAGTCAGCCTCCGAATGAAATTGATGACCAAGACGCAGAGCAACCTTGACCATAGAACAAAACGAGACACTGGGAGGCAGATTTTCGGCAAGCATTGCATTAATGGTAGCAATCATGCGAACACGTCCGCCGGGCTGAGTCTCCTCCAATCCTCCCCATGAAGCATATAAAGGAAGATCAAAACCAACCTGAATCAGATGGCAAGGATTCCGCTTCAGGAGCACATCCCATAGAGTACGCAAATCTTCAGTGAATTTTTCCGCAGTTCCCTTCTGCGACAAAGGAGACAAGCCTATATCGCGATGATTGAGCAGAAGGATTACCGCCTGGGGATTGAAAGCATAGAGGGTCGAAGTGGGGTCCAAAATATCTTGCCGGAAGTTAGAAAATCCTCCTTCATGCATCACAACATGAATTCCATCCCTGAAACAGAGCGCCTGAATTACAGAAGCAAGAAACGAGGTTGTAGAACTGCCAAGCAAGGCAAGCCGGATTGTTTGACGCGCCTGCCATTGATCAGAGTTAAGTATTTTTTTGAGTAACACCTCGCATCGGACCATAAATGAATAGGGGGGAGCCAACGACAAGGCAAGTTTCAAAGAATAAGCTGCCCTGGAAAATTGCCTGGTACGTACCAATAACCTGACCAGATGCAACAAGAGAAAAGGATCCACTTTCGACATGGATTTTATAAGAGCATCGAAAAGCTGTATCGCATCCCTGTAGTTTCCCTGCCGTACAAGAAACCGTGCATACAAATAGCGAGGCAAACTTCGCTCATCAAGTGCAAGTGAATTGATCCAATCATGCAACGGCAGGGAAGATACCTCAATCCGGGCTTCCAGCACCATATCCAACGCTTCTGCTGCATCAAGCGAAAAAGAGCCCCCATTTTTCTGCAATAAACCAGGAAGCAGTTCAACAAGCCCCTGGTCATCATGCTGACTGCATACATATTCAATCAACTCTCTCGTTAACATGGGCATCTGCTGATTACCGATCGCAAAAATGGCGCTCAATTGCTTTCATAAAACCTGCAACAGATTTTACGGATGAAACCTCTTCGGTAGACATTCTGACTGCAAATTCTTCTTCTATTGCCAACACCAGCTTGATATGAGCAACTGAATCCCAATCCTCGATATCCTCTCGCATGGTTGATGGTGCAATATGCATGGTATCATCATCGAATATCTCTCTGAATATGGTACGCAACTTAATTATTACATCACTGTTTAAAAGTGGCATATTTTAATAAATTTTGAATTACTTAAGCTGACGGATAATGTCAAGCATAACAGGCACAGGATCCATGTTATCAACACGAACTATGCTTGCTGTCTGATCGGTATCGAGTCTTGGCAACCTTACAAACAGCACATCTGTCTCTTTTTCCGTCTTATCCAGAAACTGACAAACTGATTCTCCGGCAGCCTTCGCTGCGGCATATTCACCCATATCCAAAGGTATTTCTGTAACAGCAACAGAAGATGGATAAAAAACTTTTCGCGGTGCGACACCTCTTGCTTTAAGAGCTTGAAAGGTTGCCAGAAAACCTGTTACGTAATAATGGCAGAAAGTATCAAACAGTGCCGCAGAAAATTTTCCGCGAGAGCCGTCAAAAATAAATGGTGTAGCAAAATAATATAGATGAGTCGGGTTCCAGTGATCTCCGATACGCGATGCGATATCCTCCTTTGGGGCAACTATATCCAGGGCCACGGCTTCTGCTGTTCCTCCACCTGACTTTATTTCATCTACCACCCTGTTAGCATCCTCTGCTCCCCGATGATAAGTGATGCGTACATCAGCACCTCCTAATGCGAGAAGTTTTGCCGTCACCTCACCAAGCCCGCGTGAACCACCAATGACAAGTGCTCGCTGTCCGGAAAGATCCGGACAGACAACTCGTTCTGAGAGTTCAACATAACTTGACTGAATTTTCTGAGCAGGTCGATAAAATACACTCAGTTTTCCGACTACGCCAGAGCCAGACACCTCAACTATCATACGAGAAAAGCGATCGTCAAAATCCGAAACGCGAAACAACAGCTCCGGCAAAGTGAAGTGATTGAAAGAAAATTTCATCAATAAACCGGAAAAGACAGAGTTCATACCGGGGCACTTCATCCCCACAATACGGGTGGTTGCGAGCAACACTGCAAACTGTACAGGAGAAAGATATAAGGGTATAAAGGAAAACAGCCGATCAACCGCTTCACCATCAAGATGCAAAGCAACCCTGCCGGACAAATCACCAAGAGCATTAACTGGAACTCGCTCACACTCCTCCCGTTGAGGAGTACTAAAAAGTAAATTTGCTTTAGCCGGATTCACGGCAGCAGCTCCGGAAACATATGTAGCATGTATCACCGCTACCCGTAATCCACCGACAGTCAGACGGATCTTGACCCCTTCATCACAACAATCACTGAGAACATAACACTCTACAGTTTCCGATACAGCTACAGTAGCAGTGAAATCCGCCTTTAGATCACACAACTCAACTGTTTCAGCCTTCCCCTGCAGCCAAACATCAAAGGCCCAAAGCAGGAGGTGAATACCATGCACCACCTGTCGACCAAACATGAGCCGTCTGGCATATAAGGCGTCAAGATGCATTGGATTGTAATCACCAGAAAGCTTAGCAAAGAGCTCCTGATCCTGCTGTGTGAAGATTTTTTGTATCATTCGCGCCTCACTATCCTGCACTTACTCCATATCTTTAGAACAACCATTACCATGCTGATAAGCCACCATCTACAACCAGCGATGTTCCTGTAATCCATCGAGCATCAGATGAAACAAGAAAGGCAATCGCATCAGCAACTTCTTCAGGCTTACCGATCCCCAACAAATGATTTGCGGCAATCTCATCCTGTTGTTCCTGTGAAAGCAATTTCAGCCACCCTTCACTCATCGGCGTTTCAACAACACCGGCAACAACAACATTGACCCTAATTTTTTTCTTAACCAATTCGACAGCTGCTACTCGAGCAGCAGATACAAGAGCGCCTTTCGCACATGCATAGGAAGTAAAGCCTGCTGTTCCCCGATTAGCCGCAACCGAAGAAAGCCAGACAATACCGGCGCCATCAGGACTGACGGCTTTCGACAAGGCTTTAGTGGTATTTACAGCACTAACTACATTGGCACTAAAACCGGCTAATAAATTTTCCGTTTTTAAAAGAGAAAACGGACGGATCTCATGCAAACCTGCACAGCAAACTCCGCCATCATATCCTCCCTGTTCCTTGCCATATTTTATAATCAGACTTAACTGCGATTCATCTGAAATATCAGCAACAATCGCATGATGTTCAGAACCTTCAAGGCTGTTCAACGCATGCTGCAGCCGCTCAGCATTTCTCCCGATACCAACAATACGGGCACCTTCACTCGCAAGACGCTGTGCAGTTGATAATCCGATTCCGGATGTCACACCGACAATAAGAACGAGTTTATTTTCAAATCGATTCATTATTCTGCCTCATCAATTGAGGGAAACAGTACATCAACAACACCAGGAACAGCCGCATCGGCATCATCAGGCCACTTTACCACAACAACACCCCATGACAGTCCTCCACCGAATGCACATAAAAGCGTACGGCTTCCTGGTTTTATAACACCTTCACGCCATGCCTCTGCCAGCAGCGAAGGCAGAGAAGCTCCACTACTGTTGCCAACTTCTTCCATATAATAAAATCTCTTCTCTGGCGGAACACTTAACGCCCGATAAATTAAATCAACCATGGTTTTATTAGCCTGATGAAGTAAAACCATATCAAAATCGTCAATGGTTCTTTGCTGCTTGATCAAGGCGTTTTTCAAAAGATCAGTTATCTTGTAGACAACAAAGTGAAATATAGCAGGGCCGTCCATATAGAGTTGCTCAAGAGTACGGATACATCCATCTTCATCCGTTTTCTCAATTTTAGTTTCCTGACTGCCTGGCATTCTTGCGCCGCCAGCAGGAACAAGTAACCGGTCAAACTTCGTTCCGTCTGTACCGATTTCAATGTACTCAATACCGCCACAACCTGATTCTGCTGCTTCTATAAGTGCCGCGGTTCCGGCATCGCCATGCAAGGTCACCAGACCTCTGTCCATTGGGTGTATCAATGTTGATAGAGCATCTCCATTCAAAACAAGTGCTCTTTTAGCGGTTCCGGCAACAATCATCGAATGGGCCACTTGCAGAGCATGAATAAAGGAACTGCAAGCTTGATTTATATCAAATGTGCAACAATTCTCAGAAAGCCCAAGTCTTCCGTGCAAGACTGAACTGGTCGCAGGTATTCGATAATCAGGTGTCTGGGATACAAAAATCAAAAGATCAACAGAGAATAAATCAATCTTGATATGCTCAAGAAGTCTCTTTGCTGCGGCAAAGGCAAGATCAGAAGCGCACTGACCAGGAAATACTACCCGGCGTTCGCGAATGCCGGACATTTTGGTAATGGACTTTACAGCTTTTTCTCCAAAACGTTCCTCTAATTGACTCTGTGTTACGCAATTTGTTGGCAAAGCATGAGCAATTGCCGTAATTTTAGATGTCTTCATCTTTTTTTTTCAGCGTTTAACCCTGCTTTTTTGATAAAACAAGCTTTTCAACATCACCAAATGTTCTCAAACATTTCATTTCATTTGGTGATACCGGTGTACCTATTTCATCACTCAAAATAACCATGATCGTTAATGCCATTACCGAATCCCAGGTATCGATATCAACAAGAACCTTATCTGGAGTCAACGTTTCAGGCTCTATTTCCAACTCTTCTGCTATGGCAGTTCTCAACTCTTCATTCATAATAAAACCTCCAATTAATTCACTTTAATGATAATGTTAAATCTTACTTGAGTATCATTGCCGGTACTCCATTAACCGTTTCGCCTGCTTTTACAGAACGAATTACCTGAGAATTAGCACCAACAATAGCTTGCGCGCCAATTTCCTTCCCCGGTAAAACAGATGCATTAGAACCAATCAAAGCTCCGCAGCATACTCTGCATGCGCCATTAATTTGAGCACCTGGACACAACTGACTATAGTCTTCAAGAACTGCATCATGACCAATTGTAACCCGAATATTGATTATAACATGTTTTCCAACAAAAGCATTCGGACACAATATCGATCCCGCACCGATGTAACTGCCTTCACCAATAGATACATTTCTCGCAAATATGACTGATGGATGAATCAAGCAAGCTGCTTTCCATCCAAATTTCTCTAGTCTTGTAACAACATTATTTCTTATCGTATTATTTCCAATTGCACAAAAAAACCATATTTCACCTCCATCATACCGTTCGGAAATTTCCTCAGGAGTTCCAATGACACTATAACCATAGAACATCAGGTTTTTTTTTGATTTATTATCGTCTGCATAACCAATAATATTCCACTGTTCGGATTCCGAACTCAAACGATTCATCTCTTCCAGTACCCATATCGCCTCTGTTCCAAAACCACCAGCCCCGACAATTACAATATTTTTCAATCTATAACTCCTGATGACGATCCTTTAAAAGCTTCCATTGTCGCCTGCCCTTCCTGGCTGATACCTGAACGTTTAAAAACTTTGATAAAGGTAATCCCAAGAATTTTAATATCCAGCCACAAAGACCAATTATCCACATACCAGACATCAAGCCTGAACTTCTCCTCCCAGGTGATCGTATTGCGGCCATTAATCTGAGCCCATCCCGTAATACCCGGCTTGACTTCATGACGGCGATTCTGCTCTTCAGAATACAACGGGAGATATTCCATCAACAAAGGACGAGGACCGACAAGGCTCATTTCACCTTTAAGAACATTTAAAAGAGCTGGGAATTCGTCAAGACTTGTTGAACGCAGAATACTACCCAAGCGGGTTAATCGTTCATTATCCGGCAGTAAATTACCTGAAATATCTTTTAAATTAGCCATTGTTCTGAATTTGAAAATATTAAAAGGCTTTTTATTAATACCAGGCCTTTTGTTGTAAAATAACACCGGAGTACCATCAATCAATAAAATAAGAATTGATATTATAACATATACTGGCAGCAAGACGATTATACCAGGTAAAGTAAAGGTAATATCGAATATTCTTTTAATAATTTTCACTAAATTTATATTTTAATATTATTCTGATTAATATATTCGTTATCAAATACTCTTTCAAGACCAGCTACAATACAACAAGTCCTATCAACATCACTTATTAATAACATAATATCATAACAGTACCCATACAATCAATACATTAATAATATCACTTTAAGTAGCAATCATATTTTCATTCATTATTGGCACCTACAAAATCATTAATTCATTCTGATTTATTTCTCTCACAATACCACTTCACAGTTTCCTGGACTCCATCATTCATCGAAAAAGGTAATTTATTGCAAATTAATTTCATTGGGTTTATATCGAAATCAGGTTCTGACAACACATTACGAAGCCTGAATGAATTAAATGGAAATCCTTTAAAACCAATAACATTCAAAATATCCCCAAACATGGCTATAGATTTAGCAATAATAACAGGAATAGTCTTTATATTGCCAGCATTAAAATTTCTTTGGAAGGCGTTTGCCCATTCCTGCAATACAATAGGCTCATAATCTGCCATATATAATACTTTTCGATGTATTGATTGACTGGGCGCCTTCAAAAGACAGCAATATTGATAAGCAGTATTACCAACAAATCCATAATATTTTTTTAACGGTTGATACCCAATATGGTAATATTGGCTTTTATTAATCATTTTCAAGAATCTTTGATAATGATCACTCATCCCTGGCCCCCATATCGTTGTAGGCCTGACTATACACCATGTCACCCCCCCCCCATCAGTAGACCTTACTATTTTTTCACCTAACACTTTGCTCTCTCCATAAAGATTAACAGGAGCAAAATCGGTATCATTTTTGGGTTTATATTTTACATGACATACTAATTGAGACGAAGTAAATATACATCTCTTTATTGATGGGTTTTCCTGAATAACAGAAATAAGATTGTTAACGCCACTTATATTTACATCATAACCATTTAAGTCATTGTTTTCAGTTAAATCTGCGCGAGCTGCAAGATGTATAATTGATGATGGGTTAAATCTATTTATTATATTATTTAATTTATTCTTGTCCAGTAGATCGCATATTTCATGCTTTTGTGTTATATTCTCAGGTTTTTTTATATCTATACTAAGAACGTCATATCCACTTTTTATAAGTTCAACATAAACTTTACTACCAATAAAACCTGAACCCCCTGTAAGAATAACTTTATCATTCATAACGTGATTTATTTTTTAATAAGCATTTCACGAAATACTGGCACCATCAGACGTGCAGCTCCTTCCCAATTATATTTTTCTTTTATAAATTTATGTGCAATTATCCCTTTATTAATAAATACGTCAA
>JAAXXL010000119.1 GCA_013334485.1 Chlorobiaceae bacterium
TACCGATTCGATTTGATGCCGTACCAGCCGATTTTCCCTTAGCGTGAGCGTAGAACACGTATGTGGAGAGGGCGTCAAAATCTTTCTATGTACTGGAATGATCGTAAGCCGCAAGAGAGTCTTTTGATATCTGCCGAGGAAGCTGCGGCCAGAAGAGCTTCTGGTCGTAAAGAGGGTCTTGCAATACCGACACCTAATTCGTTAAGATCAGTTGAACCGGGTACGGCTTTCGTTTTGGTTGAAGAGCTACGGTGATGGAATCTTTTAATTGGATTGAATATGCCTAGAAATGAACTAGGAAAAATCAGAAGAAGCAGTGTGCTTTCTATGTTCGGTCCGGGAGCCATAGTGGATTTTAGAGCAGGAGAAAAGGGCGGAGCTGCGGTTTCTGTTATTACTGCAGGCTTGGATGATTGGGATGAAAGTGCTCTGCCAGCTGGTTTGCGTAACTCGCAGACCATTTTTGAGCCTAGGCTACAAAAAAAATTGGGTGTAGGAGGTTTTCGTTTACCTCCTGTTGTTTCAGAGAGCGAAGTGCAGTCCTCTTCTTGTCTGCGTGGTGTTAGATTTCCAATTTGGTTGCAATGTCCGCAGTGCAATAGACTGAAGCGTGTTGAAAGGTGGGCTCGGGATCCTGGTGATCCAGGGTGCTATTGTGGTGAGTGTACGGCTAGCGCTCCCGGCCGTCACCGAGTATACGTGATTCCTGTAAGATTCATTGTGGCATGTGAACATGGTCATATTGATGAGTTCCCATGGGATCATTGGGTTGGCCATAGTCCAGACTGTAAAAGACTTAAGCCATTAAAGCTCACAACAGAGGGTGCCGGTCTTGCGGGACTGATACTTACCTGCACGGAATGCGGGAAACGGCGGAGTATGGAGCGTATTTTTCAAAAGGGAGCTCTCACAGGCCTAACATGTAGCGGTCGACGACCTTGGCTGAAAGGGCCAAATGAGAACTGTAACAAGACCCCAAGAGCTCTCCAACGTGGAGCGTCCAATCTATATTACCCGGTTGTTCACTCAGTTCTTGATATTCCACCTTGGTCAGATTCCCTGCAGAAAATGTTGGGACAATATTGGCATTCCTTTGTCTCGATGTCTGACCCGACGGTAGAAAATTTGAAGATTCAGGCTAATTTTTTAATGCCCATTCTTGGTAATATTGGGTTGGATGCCGAGCAAATTGCTGCAAGAATCTTTCATCGATTAAGGTTAATAACAGATTTTGATTCTGACAATATAAAGAGAGACGAATATGAGCAGCTTACTAATGCTCCAGATTTAACCTCTGAAGAAGATTCAGAATTCGAGATTCGACAGGAGAGTATTCCCATGGGGCTTACACCCTATCTGGAGCAAATAGTTAGAGTTGTACGTATGCGTGAAGTTCGCGCCATGAGCGGATTTACAAGGATTCTGCCCCCTGATGTCGTAGATAATAACAGTGATGTGCGGATATCTCCAATCCGATTACATAATTCAAATTGGCTTCCCGCTGTTGAGGTAAGAGGTGAAGGTATATTTATCACTCTGAACATCCAATATCTCGCAACTTGGGAAGAGTTGCCGATGGTAGTCGAGAGGGCAGCGCAAATCAATAACTCATTTGTAGAGGCATGGCAGCAACGAGTAGGTCTTGATGGTTTGCCTGATCGAAAGATTACGCCACGGTTTCTTCTTATTCATTCGCTGGCCCACTCGTTAATGCGGCAACTTGCGCTTGAATGCGGATATGATAGCTCATCTTTATGTGAGAGGCTTTACGTAGAAGATGGCGTAACCGGGATGTGCGGTCTGCTAATATATACGGCTACGCAAGATGCTGACGGTACTCTTGGAGGGTTGGTTAGGCAGGGTCAACCACACAGGCTTGAAGAGCTTATTGTTAACGGGCTTTTTTCAATGAAGTGGTGTTCTTCTGATCCACTTTGCATACAAGGTTTAGCTTCTGTTTCTGAAGCGTTCAACCTAGCAGCCTGTCATTCGTGTCTTTTGGCTCCCGAGACAGCCTGCGAGGAGTATAACAGGTTTCTTGATCGCGCAATGTTAATCGGGCTGCCCGAGGATCCCCGAGTCGGTTTTTTTGAGCCTCTTATTCGGCGTGTTTAATTTACTATTGCTGATATAACCATATTTTTGTCAATAGTCATGGCCCGTATTTTTCCAGATCCAATGCCTTCTTACATTGAGGAGGATCCTCTCAGGAGCACCGAATGTCGGGTATATAGAGCGCTGCAGCAGCAGCTTTCAGATGAGTTTGTTGTTTTTTATTCGGAGCTTGCCCCGTTTACTGTAATACTTGTTCTTGGAAATTCTCCTCAAATTGAGCGGCAAATTCTGCCGGCGTTAACCCGCCCAAAGCACTATGCGGACGGTTCGTATTGTAATCAACCCTCCATTCTTCTATGAGTTTTCGAGCATGTCCCAGACTTAAAAACCAGTTGTCATTCAGACACTCGTCTCGTACTGTCCGGTTAAAACTCTCGATAAAAGCATTGTCTACCGGTTTGCCTGGTCTGCTGAACTCAAGTTTGACTCCGTTTCTATAGGCCCATCTATCCAGAATTTTTCCGGTGAATTCAGGCCCGTTATCTACCGTAATAACTTCCGGTAATCCTTTCATCCAGTTGAGACGGTCAAGTACCTGACTGATCCGTGTGCCATTTATCGAGGTATCGACAACCATTGCAAGA
>JAAXXL010000014.1 GCA_013334485.1 Chlorobiaceae bacterium
AAGCTCGCGAATGTTGCCGGGCCAGCCATAGTCACGGAAAATATCGAGCACTTCGGGAGTGAATCCCTGAATGGCCTTATGGTTCTGGGCATTGAAAAACGTGAGCATGTTAACGGCTATCTCTGCTATATCCCCGGATCGCTCGGAAAGAGATGGGAGTGTTATCTGAATGACGTTGAGGCGATAGTAGAGATCCTCCCTGAAAGAGCCGAAAGCTACCGCTGATTTCAGATCAGCATTTGTGGCGACAATGATCCGCACATTTGCTTTTCTGGTGCGCTGATCACCGACATGTTCATACTCCCGCTCCTGTATGAATCGCAGAAGTTTCGACTGGATCGAAAGCGGAAGTTCACCAATCTCGTCAAGAAAAAGGGTCCCGCCTTCACAACTCGCAACACGTCCGGGATTGTCCCTGAGAGCCCCGGTAAACGCTCCTTTGACATGACCGAACAACTCGCTTTCCAGAAGTTCCTGGCTAAGGGATGGGCAGGATATAACACCGAATGGTTTGTCTGATCGACGGCTCCAGCGGTGGATAAGCCGGGCAAGCATGGTTTTTCCAGAGCCACTCGGTCCAAGAAGCAGGAGAACCGCATCGGAAGTAGAAACCTGACGTGAAAGTTCTATCACCCTCTGCATAGGCGGATAGCTGGAACTCATTGACACATCCGGATCGTTACGGTCAAGATCGTCCTGCAGGAGATTGATGCGCTGTTCCAGCATCCGGATTGCGGCCAGCCTTTCAAGAACGAGCTTGAGCTGGTCCGGCATAAACGGTTTTGGAAGATAGTCAACCGCACCGCGTTTCATAGCTTCAACCGCTGTATCAACAGAAGCGAATGCTGTAATGACAACGATCTTCAGCCAGGGAGACTTGGCAAGAAGCGAAGAAACCAGATCAAGTCCGCTCTCTACGCCTAACCTGATATCCACGAACGCAATATCAAAAATCTGCAGCCCCGCTTCGAGCAGTGCATCCTTTGGATTTGAGACGGTCGTTACTTTTTGACGCTGCAAATCAAAAAACATCTTCATTGTTTTTCTGATGTTACTCTCATCATCCACGATCAGCACGTTCATCGGTGAAAATGTTTCCATTTTTTCAACTTGGTCCATGATGCTTTTCCTGACAATCTTTGAACAAGGCAACATAAATTATAAAAACTTCCTGATTATAAAACCAGTTGTGGATCGTTATGGGAAATCTATTGGTATTGGTGTGAGTCATGAAACCATCAAGAGGTGCAACAGGTTAATGGAGCTACCAGGAAAGAAACTGTAATAAGGGCGCCTCTATTTATTGTCGTGAGAAGCCAGAGGACAAGGCGGATGGAGCACAGAAACCGGAGTGTACACGGAGTACATAACAGGATTTCGAGCACCACCCAACGCACTAATCGGGTTTCGGAATAAATAAATAGAGGTGCCCATAAATTTATGGGGAAATAACGATGACAATACCTGTACTTGGATTTGCGGCTCAGTCAGCCGTTGAGACATTGGCTCCCTATCGCTTTGAGCGTCGTGAACCTCGGGCGGACGATGTGGTTATCGAGATCCTCTACTGCGGTGTCTGCCACTCCGATCTGCATCAGGCTCGAAATGACTGGGGAGGGAGCAAATACCCTCTTGTGCCGGGCCATGAAATTATCGGTCGTGTTCTGAGCGTCGGCCCGGAGGTGACCCGCTTCAAAGTGGGTGATCATACCGGTGTCGGCTGCATGGTTGACTCCTGCAGCCATTGCGCTCCTTGCGAAGCAGGGCTTGAGCAGTATTGCCAGGAAGGTGCGACCTTCACCTATAACGCAGTGGATCGCCATGATCATATGCCCACCTTTGGCGGTTACAGTGAAAAAATTATTGTCTCTGACAAATTTGTCCTGAAAGTGCCCGAAGGTGTTGATCTGAAAAGCGCCGCTCCCCTTCTCTGTGCAGGTATCACCACCTGGTCGCCGCTGCGTCACTGGAAGATCGGCAAAGGCAGTAAGGTGGCGGTTATCGGCCTGGGAGGTCTTGGTCATATGGCCCTGAAGCTGGCAAAAGCGCTTGGAGCCGAAGTCACGCTCTTTACCCGTTCAGAAAACAAGGCAGAGGATGCCCGGCGTCTCGGAGCCGATACCGTAGTGCTCTCCACCGACAAACGGCAGATGGCGGCTGTAAAAGGGTGCTTCGAGCTGATTATCGATACCGTTCCCACTGTTCATGATCTCAATCCCTATCTGCCATCGCTCGCTTTGGCCGGCACACTTGTGCTGGTCGGCTACCTTGGCGATCTGAATCCGATGTTGAACACCGTACCCTTGATCATGGGTCGCAAATCGGTGGCCGGTTCGGTTATTGGAGGGGTTGCTGAAACCCAGGAGCTTCTTGATTTCTGTGGCGAGCACGGCATCACCTCAGACATTGAGGTTATCCGGATTCAGGATATCAATGAAGCCTATGAGCGTATGCTGAAGAGTGATGTGAAATACCGATTTGTGATCGACATGGCCTCACTTAAAGCCTGATCCCTGTATACCGGGATCAGGTGGTGACAGCCATCAGGATATAATAGACCCTGGGTGAACTTGCTACAGAATCAGCAATCAATCGGTATGGCGCAAACCAGAAATAGATCATCAATACATTTCGCACAAAAGCCGTCCGGGAGTCTCCTTCCGGATGGCTTTTTATCTTCAGATCACCCCTCTACCAAGGGCAGATTTTGCGTTTTGCTCACTCCCCAAGCATTATAATCTTTTGCATTTCCTGGTTTAATAATTCATTGCCGATCCGGAAAGAGATAGATGAGTCTGTTCTTTGCTTGTTCTCCATCAGCTACCCCAGCCCTGCCTGATGTCGCAAAATAAACGTAATCGAGAAAAGATGAATCCTTTTCATTATATTTCGCAGAATACAATTCTGATAACCAACGCCCGAAAATGCTGCTCAAGAAAGAGATTGAAGAAGCAATCAGGCTTGAAATGTTCAGGATTACTGACCATGCCTACGAAGAAGCTCTGTCAGATAGTTTGACATTTAAAGAAATTATTGAGAGCGTTTTTCAAGGGGAAATAATTGAGCACTACCCGACAGACAAGCCTTATCCAAGCTGTTTGATTTTTGGCGAAAACTCACAACATGAGCCGATCCATAGTGTTTGGGCTTGTAACAGAATAAACTCATGGGCTGTTATCATAACCGTCTATCGCCCGAATCCAAAAAGGTGGATTGATTGGAAAACAAGGAGGAAAAGTAATGATCCCGTTTGAACTGTGTCCGGTATGCGGTGGCGAAGTGATTGAAAAAGAGGTTGAAAAATTGATTCTCGGAGGCAACAACACCGCAGTTGTCAGAGTAAAAGCAGATATTTGCACCCATTGCGGTGAGAGATTATACTCTAAAGAGACAATCACCATGTTTGAGAATATCCGTTCACGCCTCGCACGAGGGGATGTGGCCGGTTTTCTGCCTATGGGTCAAACCTATAAAGTTGCAGGTTGATTCTCCCTCTACTTCCGGGTCTCCTGGCCTCTATTGTTAATCCGGATCACTATTCCGGTTACGAATTGCGGCCATCAACAGTCACATTCCCCCTCTGAGCCCGACGGATCGATTAAAGAGGGCTGGGCACTTATTTCATCGTCTCACTCCGAACCCTTGAGGTAGCAATTAACGGCAAATGCAGAAATAAGTACTGCGAAGGCGGTGAGGATCAGGGACAGAAAAAGTGTTGTATTTATCGGAATTAAGTATGTAAATTGAAAACAAGAAATTCAATTTACATACTTAATAACATGAAATATCTTAGGCGATTGATAACATCAGAGGTTGAAGAGGGGCTCAAATACTCCCCTGTTACCGCAGTCACCGGGCCACGGCAGTGCGGCAAATCGACACTGACGAGGCACCTTCTCACCTATGATCGTCCTTTGCTCTATCTCGATCTTGAAAAGCCTTCCGACCTGAGAAAACTCGAAGAGCCGGAATGGTTTTTTATCTCCCAGAAAGGGAAGCTGATCTGCATTGATGAAGTGCAGCGAAAACCCGATCTCTTTCCACTTATCCGCAGCATGGTGGATGAGTGGGGTGAGAACGGCCATTTTCTGATTCTCGGCTCAGCCTCCCGTGATCTCCTCCGACAGAGTTCGGAATCACTTGCCGGACGCATTACCTACAAGCAGTTGACCCCGTTTTTGTGGGAGGAGGTCAAGGATCATCTCTCCTACGAGCACTATCTCACGGCTGGCGGGTTCCCGCGCAGTCTGCTGCAAAAGATACCGGAGGTCTCATATCAGTGGCGTGAAGATTTTATTGCAACCTTCCTTGAACGCGATCTGCTTCAATGGCGCGGTTTTTCGCCGCAAACCATGAGGCGATTATGGCTGATGCTGGCCCATAACAACGGGCAAACGGTGAACCTCTCGACTATCGGTGGATCACTCGGAATCAGCCATACAACCGTGAGGAATTACCTTGACCTGTTGCAGGATACTTTTATGGTGCATATTCTGCCGCCGTTCATATCCAATACCGGAAAACGTGTCGTCAAAACACCCAAAGTCTATATTTCTGATACCGGAATCATCACTGCCCTGCTTGGCTTGAGAGATTTCAATCAGGTTGTTGGCCATCCGGTTGTCGGATCATTATGGGAGAGCCTGGTGATCAGCAACCTCAAGGGGATGTTTCCGCGTGCAGATCTCTCATTTTACAGAACCTCCAACGGAACAGAAATCGACATCCTGCTCCAGCATTCAGGAAAAACAATTGCCATTGAGTGCAAGTCTTCCGTGGCGCCTGTGCTTTCAAGAGGAAGCTATTCTGCAATAGAGGATATTGCGCCAATGCACACGTTTGTTGTCGCTCCCCTGTCACAAAGCTACCAGATAAAACCCGGAATAACCGTCGTGACTCTATCAGATCTGTTCAAGGGAATCGAGAAGTGTATTAATCAGCCTGACAATTCCGCCTTGAGCACACCGAAGTAAACTGTGCCACTCCGTCAGGCTGGATTTATAACGTCATAGACGGGACCCTCAATCCAAAACGTGATAAATTTATACCATTAAACGTATAATAAAAAATGGGGCACAGGCTATTGTTTTCACAATTGACCTGCACCCCAAATCATTTAGTAACAAATAGATAGACTCTTAACGGGTCATTTTGAGAACCATGAGTCGTCGGCCGATTTTTCCCATTTGTCAACCATTTTTTCAGCCTCTTCTTCAGCAATACCATAACGCTCCTGGATTTTGCCGCGAAATTGTTCTCGTTTACCTGCAACAACATCCAAATCATCATCAGTGAGCTTACCCCACTGCACCTGTACTCTTCCCTTGAGTTGTTTCCAGTTACCTTCAATCTGATCCCAGTTAATCATTTGTGTCTCCTGTTTTGGTTCATAAAACTCATCTTTTCTTCTTCATTCTTCATCATCATATCACCGACTTACATATCATTTTCCAGCATAGCTAAAGTTGACCTCTTTGAACAAGAGAATAGAAAGGCAAGTAATGTCAGCCCTTTGAGCTGCATAAAAACAAGCAGTTCTCTTGGTCCGACATTGGATGGATGTTTTTCTATATGCGACGGCCTTGTATGACACGAATCAGAATGACAACGATAGCTATGACCAGAAGGCCATGAATAAGTCCCCCCATCGTATAGGATGTGACAAGACCAAGAAGCCAGAGAACAAGAAGGATAATTGCAATGGTTTCGAGCATGACGTATCTCCGTTTAAATGAAAAGGGTGTTTTTAGCTGCAATAAACTTGTTACCTCTTACAACTCTTTTATGTATACTTTAATAACCAAAGGATAGGAACAAAAGGTTCATTGCTCAAGAGAAGTTTCAGCAAATACATCGCTTTTTCCGGAAACAGCACCGGCGTTCCGCTTTTTCATATGCATGATTGCGGAGATTCGGATTTGAAATAAAGGGCAGGATGAATCGTAGAATAATCGCTTATGATGTGTAAAATTTGCAGTACTTTGAATCGCGTTCAGAAATCCGCGGCTTTTGGAGGGTACATCTCTAATTATTGTTCGACCAGTTCGGAGCCGTCGGCTCCTGAAACACCATGTTGCGCGAACTTCATGACCAGAAAGAGGAGTGATTCTCAATGAAAGCTAAAAAGAGTGCGGCCAGGGACTTCCCTGTCGTGTGTGTTGGAGGTTCGGCAGGAGGTCTCGATGCATACATCCGGCTGCTGCAGAATCTTCCGGCTGACCTGGGGGTCGCCATCGTCATCGTCAATCACCTCAGAACCGTGGCTACCCTGTTGCACGAGATCCTCCCGAAATACACGACGATGCCGGTTGAGTTGATCACCGACGACCTGGTCATTGAGCCCAACCACGTCTTCATCATCCCGGAGAAGCGTGACCTGCATGTTCTTGATGGCGAATTCCGCCTTGAACCGATCTCCAAGCCAAGGGGATGGCCAGACGTGATTACAGTTTTCCTCCGTTCACTCACGAACAACTGGGACGGGAAGATCATCGCCGTCATCGTCTCCGGCTATGACGGCGACGGGGCGGCAGCGCTTTGCGGCATCAAGGAAGTGGGCGGCATCACCATCGCCCAGAAGCTCGACACGGCAACGCAGCCAGACATGCCCGAGAGCGCAATAGAGACAGGGTGCATTGACTTCATCCTCGCACCCGAGAATATCGCCAGGGAAATCGCCAGAATCGCGCGGTCGATATAGTGTGACGTAACCCATGAATAAAAAGCCCAAGGCTTATAAACGACTCTGCCAGCAGCAGAAGTTTCTTTCATGGCTTGTTGATTGCCGGTTTCCATTGACTGGTAGAGTGGCACGATGAGCAACCAGCCTTGGTCTGGCGGTGCAATGTATCATCCGGCTGATCACGACTATGGCATCGTAAACACTGCGCTGAAGCATTCAGCCTGCTATGGTCAAAGCCTGCATACTGTTCGCTGGTAGTTGCTGAGGTTTTTGCGGAAGTGAACAGCACCGCTATAGCGATAAACATCATTCTGTTCATGGAATCAGGAGGTTTATTGATTCTTCGCAACTGATTTTTTCACCGGGCTCTTCCTCTTCCCTGACCCATTCCCATTCCTCGTCCCATCCCCATATTCGGATTGTATTGATCCCATACCCATTCAGCTACAACTCTCAATTCCGCATCCGGCAGACGAAGGGGTGGCATCAGACCGAACCGTGTAATTGCCTGGGGATCGACCGCTTTCGCCTTGCGGGGTGCTTTCAGGTAAGCAACTATTTGATTGACACCCTCTATTTTTGTACGAAACTGCAAATGGTATCGGTTTGAAAGCGGGATAATCGGCGGGGCGGCTTTAGGCGGCGGAGCAACGGAGTGACAGAGACTGCAATTCCGGTTAAAAATCTCCTGACCACTCATTGTTGCTGCCGTCATCATGGAAGGTGAAAGCCCTGATAACAAGCCGGAAAAAATAGTGGCGAACACAACTCTTTTCATGATCATTCTCCTGTTAAATTATTACACCATTATCTGAGAGAGTCAGCTCTCCCCTTCCTGAATTATTTAACTACAATCATTTAACCTATAATTGATTGCAGCTCCGGAATGCGCAGCAATCAAAAAAGGAACTCCACTCCGGCAGTTGTCGAAGATGCCGTGTAATGGTTATACTCCGAATTTGAGGTATTCCATATCTTCTGGTACTCTCCGTACAAGTTCAGCTTCTTTCCCTTGTCGGAAAAGGAAACCGATTTTTCAAGGCGGGCCCATATCCTTTTATAGTCGTCACTTCGTTGAGGAGATCCTGTCACAGCATTGCCGCTGATATCCTGAGCCGTTTCAGTGTAGTTTTTTACCGACTGCTCATATCCTGTTCTTGCCGTCACACCATAGGGAAGCTTTCTGGAGAGCATCCCGCCGAACTCCCTGCTTTCATAGCTGTACCTGTCATCAAAAAGGGCATCCTCAGAATAATTGTCGGCAGACAAACCACTGACAGTAACATTGCTCTCCCCGAAATTGACACGATACCTGACATAGACCCTTACCCCTGTTTTGTCGTCAAGCAACGGTGAGGAGAGGGTCAGAGCATTGACCCATTGTCCGGCATTTGCAGACTCAACGTCAGTTCCTGTTGTCACGACCCACCGTCCCCGATATCCCTTCCTGACGACGGTTGTTCCGGAAGTGAGGGGCGAGAGATAGTGCTTGTATCCGAGTTCAGATGAAATTCCGATATTTCTTCCTCCCTCCATCGGTATCTGCAACCCGCCATACAACTGGTGCTCAAGATTATCCAGCTCATCAAGTTGATCATAACTTCTGTTGGAGAGTGTGTAACCGGCTGATACAATCAAATTATCGCTCCGGGGCAATTTCACATCCACAAAACCCGCATATTCACGGTAGTCATAGAGCTGATAATTATCTCCGTCTATCCTTGTTCTTCCCCGCAATCCGCTGCGTACCCAACCTTTATTATCCAGATTACGCTGAACAGCAAGGGTAATTTGAGGCAGAAGATAGTTTCGATCGGAATGGTCTGTGAAATTGACAGAGTTTCCCTCTAATGATGCCATGGCACTCCATCTCTCCCAATCCCATGCGTGTGCCAGAGAGATATCCGCTTCAGAGACAACATCTTTTTCGGGAGTGCTGTTTCGAAAAACATTGCTCTCTGCACTGCCTGAAATTGAAGCTTTAGTTTGCCACTCCGCCGCTGCAACCACTGGCCACAGAGCAATAATCGCCAGACTGAACAATAGCCTCATAATATTATTTGATGGTCTCATATCATTTTACCTTCTGCCTGATCCTTTCAGATGTCCACCTGTAGCCGGGTTGTTGACACCTCTTTTGCCGCCAACACCTTCATCGCTGAACATACCGGATCCTGATTGACCTCCATACCTCCCAGGCGTAGGGCCTAACGTGTTCGGGTATTTCGTCCTGTTCTGGATGATATCATTGATCCCATCGCAATCTTCATCAATGAACTGAAGTTTAGTTTGCGTTGCAGGATTCTCCTTTTGACTGGAATTACCGATGGTATTCATAGTTGAAATTGCTGAATCACGGCCAAAGGCGGCCCCGCAAAAACAGAGGCTCATCAGAACAAAGAGGGTACATTGTGGTGTTTTTGTTATCAGCATTAAAAGTCTCCTCTTGAAAAGTGTCAGGTCCGGGTGTTATACACAAAATCCCGAACCTGAAAACGCAAAATATTGATCCCTTTAACGCGCACTCCTTCCTGCACCATGCGGCCCTGTACCATCAAGAATGGGCGTTCCAGTGCCAGTACCTGAAGTTGCACCTCTCCCTGCACCGGATCCATCCTGCGGACGAACATAGGTGGGATCCTGACCGTTTGGAATACCGTCGCTGTTTGCATCCCTTGCCCTGTCATTGATACCGTTATTATCAGCATCAACAAATCCCATTCTGCTGCTTCCGGCACTTGTACTGGTAGTTGTTCCGGTACAGGTAGCTGTGCCTCTTCCGCCCATACCACTCCCGCTGCCGGCACCGCCCCCTCTTGCATAAACAGGATTCGATAATGAAAGCGTGAAGATCGAAGCAGCTATCATCGCCAGTCCAATAATATTTTTCATGGTAACATTTCCCTTTTCATTTGTGATTGTATCTTTTCAAACATCGGAGCCCGATTGATCCCTCTGCTCCGCCATCTCTTATTTTCAATTACTGTGCCACAAATGAAATAAAATTCATAAGTACTAACCTGAATTGCTTTTAGCCAATTATTCCCGGTAATCTGATTATGGGATTTGACCCTGATTTTCGACCAGCCGGTCGTCTGTTCGACGATATGGTCGATGTTTGCTTCAGAAAAGATGAAGTGTTTGAGAGGTTATTTCATGCCGTACTTTTTAAGCTTGTAACGCAGGTGGCGTTCACTGATACCAAGAAGTTCGGCGGCTCTGGTCTGCACCTGACCAGACACACCGAGTGCATCAAGAATCAATGACTTTTCGAAGGCTTCAACCTTTTCAGTGAAAGCCCCATCTCCTGACGTTACCTGGTCTGAGATCTCACTGCCATCATTGAGCCTGACGGGAAGATCGTTTCGCATGATGGTTTCGCTGCGGGAAAGGACAACTGACTGCTGAATAATGTTTTCAAGTTCCCGGACGTTTCCGGGATAGGAGTATTTCATAAGAGAGTCCATCGCCTCTCTTGAAATTCCGGCAATCCGTTTGTTGTTTTCCGATGCAAAGCGGCGAATAAAGCCTTCAACCAATGGAGGAATATCTTCGCGTCGTTCTCTGAGGGGGGGTATTCGTATTGAAACAACATTCAGCCGATAGAAAAGGTCCTGGCGAAAGGAACCCTCTCTGATCATTGCTTCGAGATCCCTGTTTGTGGCGGCGACAATGCGGGCATTCGCCTGTAGCGAAATGTTGCTGCCGATGCGTTCAAATGTTTTCTCCTGCAATACCCTGAGCAACTTGACCTGGAGGGAAAGGGGAATTTCGCCCACCTCATCAATGAAGAGAGTGCCGCCTTCAGCCGTTTCAAATCTCCCTTTCCTTTGGCGGTCAGCTCCGGTAAAAGCCCCCTTTTCATGACCGAAAAGCTCACTTTCAAGGAGAGTATCCGGTAGTGCTGCGCAATTAACCGCAACAAATGGATTGTTGTGGCGGGAGCCGGAAAAATGTACAGTTCTGGCTATCAGTTCCTTGCCTGTGCCGGTTTCACCGGTGATCAGAACGGATGCATTACTGTCGGCTATCCTGCCTGCAACATTGAGTACCTGACTCATCGCTGAGGATTCAGCTATGATTCCGTCAACACTGAATCGATCTGTGAGTTGCTCACGAAGCAACCGATTTTCGCTGATGAGCTGTTTTCGTTCAACAATATTGCGTATCAGTACCTGCAACCGATACAGGTCAATCGGCTTGGTGATGTAGTCGACAGCTCCCAGTTTCATGGCATCGGTTGCTGATTCAACCGTGCCGTAGGCGGTCATGATGATAACCTGTATAGAGGGATTGATCGCCTTGATTGCTTCAAGAAGTTTTACCCCGCTCATGCCGGGCATCTTGAAATCGGAGAGCACGATATCGACCGCACTGTTCCTGATACTCTGGAGGGCCTGTTCAGGGTGTGAAGCCTTCACTACCCGGTAGCCCTGCTTTGAGAGAAAGCCGGCAAGGCTCTCCAGTTGCACAGGCTCGTCTTCAACCACCAGAATCGTATAATCCATGATCATCTTCCTTTTTTTCTTTGCTAATGAGAACCGTTCATAACCGGGGCAGCACGATTCTGAAAATGCTCCCCCTGTTTTCAATGCTTTCGACCTCCATAACTCCTCCATGGGACTGGACAATCTGGTTGGCGATGCTCAGCCCCATTCCTGTACCCTCCTCTTTTGAGGTAAAATAGAGATTGAATATTTGAGAGAGCATCTCATCTGGAATTCCCCTGCCGGTATCGGAAACCTCAATGAAGGCATTGCCGGATCGCTCTCCTGCCGTGACGGCCACCTCCCCGCCCGGCTCTGTAGCTTCTACTGCATTGCGTACAAGATTGAGCAATACCTGCTGCATCTGCGCCCTGTCGATAGCAATCCGGCATGGAGATAAAACCTTCAGGGTAAAGTGCACTTCTCCGGCTTCGGCTTCACCCTCCAGTAGAGGCCGGTATTGCGTGATAAATTCCTCCAGCTCTGTTGGCATCAGCATAAGCTTCGGGGGACGGGCAAATTTCAGAAATCGCTGGATGATGGCATTGACCCTATGTACTTCACCAACAATAGATCGAGCCAGATGATGATACTCCTCTCTCTCTTCAGTTGGAGAAAACTCCATGTCAAGCCGCTGCCCCAGAACTCCGATGGCATTGAGCGGATTGCGGATTTCATGAGCCACCCCGGAAGCGAGTTCACCCATTGCGGTGAGTTTTTCCTGTCGCTCGATCACTCTTTGCATTGAACGCTCCCCGGTCATATCCCGTAAAACGACAAACGCCCCGTCAGGATAGTTCTCCGTGCCTGTGACCAGGCTGAAATGGCCTGCGAGAATGAGACAACGTTTGTGAATAAAGCATTCGAACTCCTTTGTGATGGAAGGAGTCTCCCGGTTCATAAACTCAATGATCAGGATTCCGCATTCGGGCAAAATATCACTGAGAGGGTGGCCGATGGCATCGGTCATCCTTATACCCAAAAGCTTTTCGGCTGAGCTGTTGAGCAGTGTAATGTTCCCCCCCGAGTTCACGGCTATGACTGAATCCGCCATATTTTCGAGAATGGAGGAGGAAAAGAGCTTTTCACCAAGCAGGGCATCCTTGACCCTCAATTCATTGCGTCGTGTAAGGATAAGGTTGAATACCGCAAGCCCGCCAATAAATGCAAGACTGAGAAGCAGCAAAAGCCTGGTTTGAAGCTTCTCTGATGCCTCCATGAATGGATCGGTTTTCAGTCCGATGCGAAGTAATCCGAACCTGCTGTTGTGATAGTAAAATGGCTTGATCACCTCAAAGACCTTTGTGCCATTAAATGTGGTAAACCTTGTGGTTGAACTGTTCTGTTCAAGTGCTCGCGACAGGATCGGGTCTGACTGAATGGTTTCGGTTTCAGTTACATTTGAGGTCGCAGCAATGATGGCCGACGTATCCTGCCAGATGATATAGGCAATCCCGGCAGCATCGGTACCTGTTCGCTGAATGAGTCTTCCCGGCCCTATCTGCTTCTGCATGGCGAGCAGTCTTGATGCATCGACATTTCCGACAATGGCGCCGCCCCGTTTTCTGGCTACAGCAACAACCAGTCGGGGCCCCTTTCCTGATTCGCTCTCCCTGATTCCAAGGTTGAGCAGATCAGTTTTTCCTGAAAGGATCGGCATGAGCTGAGAGGATGGATCGCAGTTCAAAAGAAGTGGTTTGTGATCAGGCGGAGTGTTCCATGCAATTCGCTTGCCGTTACGATCAACAATAGTTATCCGGTACATTCCGCTTTTACCTGCAATTTCAGTCAGATTTTCGGATGTCAACGCTTTCTGGCTATCCATGCGCTCTATCAGACGCAACTGATCGGCCAGCCCGCCGGTAATGAGACTATTGATCTCGTTATAGCCGATAAGTGCAGTTTCAGCACCTTCAGTAAGAAAATGAATAAGCAGTGTTGACTCCTCATGCATCATCTTCTCTATCTCTTGCATGCGGGCTTTATAGTGCAAAAAGGCTGTAGCGGAGAATGCTATGACCAATAAAAAAAACATTCCGGCAAGATAGTTTGGCGGAATTGGCAACGGACGCCACTGTTTTTTATTCCTGCGTATCATGCGTAGCGGTATCTTTGCATTACCTCTTTCACCCGTCACTGTTATACTTGATGCTCCGGTAAACAGAGCAATCACCACCCCGAGCGCGACAAAACCCGTCAGCAGCTCTTACATCCAAAATAATAGAGTTCCGATCAGAGCCCCCGGTTACCGAAAATGCCGACGAGATGATCATTGCTTGCTATAGAACAATATTGTATTATTACTCTGAAAACATGTAATTACTATCGATCAAACCTCACTCAACCCTGAACAGTAAACCCCAATGCAGAAAAATGTAGGTCAAACTGATAAAATAATCCGGATTGTTATCGGAATTGCCATGATTGCTGCCGGAGTTATCAATCAATCATGGTGGGGAGCTGTTGGTGTTGTGCCGCTTCTGACAGCATTTACAGGATTTTGTCCGCTCTATACCCTGATCAAGACCTCTACCTGCGGAAGTTGCGGTTGTGGTGATAAACCAAGAGACAATAGCTCATGCAAGCCATGAAAAGGGCACCCTCTTACTCCTTGATGCATCGAACTGAAAAGCCAATGTTTTTATTGGCCATCCCTCTTCTCAGGGCTGCATCAAAGTAGCCCAGCGACCAACCCCATGCACTGTTTGCTCTGGATTCGGTTGATGACCATAGTCTGCTGTATTCTCCGGGCGTCATAAAGAATCCGTCGTAGTCACGCCTTGCTCCGCCCGGCAGTGCCTCAAAACTGCTTCTTTGTACGGCACCAGGACCCTCTTGATCCCGCCAGAGTGTTGCGGATTTTATAGCTCCGCCTGCATTTTCAAGGCCACCAAGCAGTTCAGCAAGCTTGCTCCATTCAGCATCGATGGCTACGTGCCACCCTTTCGGGGCAAGGCCTCTCGGATCATTGACTGCGTACCAGTTATAAAGTTTCCCATAGATCGCACCATTTTCACGCAGGTTATTGCTGTAACACCAAGCGCCTGTTTTCAGGAGTGCCCACTCTTCGGGATCCTTGACTTCAGGGATCGGGTCACCGTTCCGGTAGTGTGCCACATCAAGATTTTTCCCTGTCCATACCATGCGACCAATCTGAACGGCTGAGTAACTGTTTCCATCTCTATCAATGACCTGTTCCGGCCGACTGGTGCATCCTGCCAGAAACAGCAGGAGTACATGAGCCCAGATTACATAAAATAATCCGGCCCTGATACCGGTAATGCGCTTAACGGTTGTCATAGCCATAGTTTGGATAGTTTATAGTAGTGCCCCCAGCATTTTTTCAACCAGTGGCCAATAACCGGCATTGGCAGAAACAGCTCCCTTGTCCTGTTTTTATAGACAAATCCTGCCCCGTCACCCATATCCATCACGCAGAGAATATTCAGATGATCCTGATACCCTTTCATGCTCTCCTGACGTCCGGAATGCTCAACAGATGCATTAAATGCCGCATTGCTTCCCATCAATTCTGCTATATGCCCCTGTTTTGCTTTCCACTCCGGACCTTCAAGAGCCGCTGCATCACCAACCGCATACCATCCACTGACCCCCTCTATCCGGCAGTAATCGTCAATACGAATGAAGCCTGCGCCGTTTTGGGGAAGGTTTGAGTTTTTTATCAGCTCATGGCCTTCACCGGCCGGTATAAACATGCAGAGGTCGCACTGAAGCTTGCTCTGATCCTCAAAAACGATCCCTTCCGGCTCAAAAAGGCTGATCTTTTGTCCGAACCGTGTAAAAAAGTTTTTTGATGTAAACATGCTCCCCATGGCCGAAAGAGCTTTTTTCCCCATTCTGGCACCGGGCTCGGCCATGGGAGCAAAAAAGGTCATTTCAAATTGCTCCCTGATACCCAGCTTGACAAGATGATGATGCAGATTAAAAAAGAGCTCAAATCCGGGGCCACCACGAACCGCGCTCGGATCTTTCGGATTGCCGCCGAATCCGCATGCTATGCGGCAACCCCCGCGAGCAATCAGCGCTTCAATCTTTTGTTTGAGAAGGAGCGAATCTTCCGGGTGACCGCAGATGGAAACGGTATGTTCAATACCTTCGTGTTTCATTTTCGAAGCGCCCAATGCTATAACCACTATATCTGGCGAAACAAGAACCCCTGTTTTTTCAAGCATAACCGTTCTTCGCTCGCCATCAAGAGCAATGACCTTGTCAAGAGTGAGTGAAAACCCGTGTTTGCGCGCCAGTTTTGAGAGCGGAATCCCGATATCACTGAACTGCACACCTCCTGTGGGTATCCAGATAGCCAATGGATAGATAAACAGATAGTCACGGTCGGAAACAAGTTCAACCGAAAAGCCCTGTTTACGGAAAGCTATTGCCGAAGCAACGCCACCAATGCCACCCCCAAGAATCAGCACGTTATGCATTGATATTCTCTTTTGTGAATTACCGTGTGACTGCAGTTACGACAGATTTCTGTAGCTCCATGATATGGCTGTTTATGGCACAGAGGTTGGCTGCACTGATAACAGCATATTGAGCCTGACTTCATTTAGTCTTCCCGTTTTTATTATAAGCATATGCTCATAATAAACCAACCGGCAAAAAGAGTTGAATCCTGAAATTCGAAAAAAGTGCACAGAATTCTCCCTGTTGGCTCCGTTAACAAGAGATCAGGGGGAATGGGTAGGGAAATACGATCAAAAAATCAAATCGGATTGGAGAGGAGCTTTTTGAACAAGATGAGGGTGCTTTCATTCGGGGTAGGTCAATTACTCCCAAGCTCAGAGCCCGACATCAAATATCGAGCTTCGCGAGGCTCACAGTTATTGAGTATATAGCGAAGTTTTGCAAGGTTATTTATTGACCAGGCACTCAGTTTCTGCTATTGACCTGCGCATCAAGAGTAAGGTTCATCTGTTCTTTCAACAGTCTGAGACGTTCACCTGCATGCGGATCGCCAGAGGCTTCCTGCAACCTCAATACCGCACTTTTGGCATAAAAACCACCCTTCGGTTCCAGCTCTCTGCGTTTTTCAGTCACTCCGATTTCAATGCTCGCAAGCTCTGCAACTTCAACAATCTCTTCTGAAACTGTCGGGTCCTGTCTCACCATTTTCAGGGCGTTATATGCCTCACCGAATTGGCAGGCCTCGATCAACTCAATAATGCTTTGCAGTTGTGTGTTCATGATTTACGCAAGTCGATTGTTATTACTCTTTACATCTCCGGTTTATGGCAGCTCAAGCCCAGTTGGAGCACGATTCATACAATCAGAGCCTCTTGCTCTGCATGAATATATTTTGAATAGAGCCGGGCTGTTTCTGCAATCTCCGTTATGACAATAAAATAAATTTAGTCTCAATTTGCGAGATTTTCTGTGCGTACCGGGCACATTGCCCTCTCCCCATTCCGTTGCTGCCGTGATAACCGTTATGGAATCGTCAAGGAAATAGCATGAGGGCTACGAAGAGTGCGACACGGTACAGTTAAAATGACCGGTTCGCATTTTGGTAATATCTTCTATCTTTCCTGATTACACTGGCAATTCCGATCATTTGTATCCATCACGTATGCAATCCGAAGCCAAAGCTCATCCTGTCATTGTCATTCTCGGGCCTACGGCTTCAGGCAAATCTGCCCTTGCTCTCTCTGTGGCTAAAAAAATTGACGCTGAGATTGTCTCGGCTGATTCACGGCAGATTTATCGTGAGCTTGACATAGGTTCGGCCAAGCCATCCAGAGAAACTCTCAGGGAGGTGAAGCATCATTTTATTGATGAAAAAAATATCGGAGAACCCTTCACTGCCGGTGATTTTGCAACTGAAGCTGTTCAGCGTATCCGGGATATACACCAAAGGGGAAAGGAGGCTGTTGTAGCCGGTGGCTCGACTCTTTATCTGGAAGGTCTGCTTGAAGGGTTTGCCGACCTACCTGCTGCCGACCCTGAAATACGAGCGCGACTGACGGCGGAATTGGAAGCGCAGGGAAATGAATCGCTTTTTGAACGACTGGTTCAGCTTGATCCGGCGCAGGCGGCAACGCTTGACGCGACGAAGAGCCAGCGCCTCATACGCAGCCTTGAAATTATTGAAATAACGGGTAAACAGGTTACTGAATTACAGGCTGAGGGTAAAAAGATTCATACCGGTCTCCAATTTCTCCCTGTGGCTCTTTCGATGCCGAGAGAGATTCTCTACGAAAGAATAAACAATCGAACTGATGAAATGATCGATGCCGGTCTTTGCAATGAGGCTGAAATGCTCTATCATAAGTATCAGAAAATAGTTGCCAGCAAAAAAATAGCTGCACTGCAATCGGTGGGATATCAGGAACTTTTTCAATACCTTCAGGGGATAACTGACTTGCAGACCGCAATTATCCTGATAAAGCAGCACACGCGGAATTATGCAAAACGGCAGTTGACTTTTTTCAAAAATAGGCTTAATGTTCACTGGATACCGGCGCCTCAGAATATTAGTGAGCATGAAGTTCTTGCCAACCGGCTGGCAGGAATGCGATGAACAAAAGATGGTTGCCGGTTATTATCACCAACCCCTGTTGTCGGGTTTATCACAGAGAAAACGAAAGCCTTTATTGACTTGCTAAAGCAATTCACCATATTGCTTTACATGTAAGGCTAACCTGCAGTACAGTTATGAGACACTCAATTTCAAGCCGCAAAGAGTTAACTATCCTTAAAATTGAGGAAGATGTATTCGATTTTCGTCATGGCAATGCATTCAAAGCGGTTATTGACAGCCTTGTTATCCAGGAGAACAGTAAAAATCTGATAGTTGATTTCTCTCTGGTTAAAGCCATTGATTCATGTGGCATCAGCTCGATGCTCCTGGCCCATCAACTTGCAAATCAGTCGCACGGACTTGCTATTTTCGTCTCTTTGTGTCAGCAGATCAAAGATCTCCTCAAACTGACGAATCTCGATAAACAGCTCTATATCTTTTCTTCAATTAATGAGGTTATGACCTTGATTGAACCGGCCATGAAAGGCAAGCGAGGTCCAAGGGGAAAAGCTGCTGCTCCGACGTATGAAGTGGTTGATGAGCTTTGTGAAGAGCTTGATCTTATTGCTGAGCATGATCTCCATGACGAGACGCTCGATGATAATCTTGTAGATCCCGATGAGATATCCGATCAACCTGAAAGTTCTGATCCTGTTGCCATGAAAGAATCAGGTACAAAAAAAAGAGGCCGCCCTAAAAAAAACCAATAAATACCGCTATATTACACAGGGGCCCGATTCAGGATGAGCAAACTTCATACCACAGAGGAGAGGTTGGCGCATGGGCAATGATTTTTTCAAACACCGTCTTACAGCTCTTCTTTCATCGGCAGGCATTACCATAAATGGCAGTGCTCCATGGGATATAACGGTCCATGACAACCGCTTTTACCGGCGTGCCCTTTCGGAAGCACACCTTGGTGTCGGAGAGTCCTATATGGATGGCTGGTGGGAGTGCCCTGCTCTTGATGAGTTCTTTTACCGCATCCTCAGAGCCGGAGTGGAAAAAAAAGTTTCCGGCCTTCCTCGTCTACTCAATGGAGTGCTTGGTAAAGTAACCAACCTTCAGAACCCGTCAAGGGCATACACTGTAGGGGAAACCCATTACAATATCGGCAACGACCTTTACTCGGCCATGCTCGACCGCCGCATGATCTACAGTTGCGCATTCTGGAAAGATGCTTTGACTCTTGATGAGGCCCAGGAACGAAAGCTGCGTCTTGTTTGTGAAAAACTGATGCTGAAACCCGGAATGAAGGTGCTCGATATCGGGTGTGGCTGGGGTGGCGCTGCGCGTTTTGCTGCAGAAAACTATGGCGTAACGGTAACCGGTATAACCATTTCAAGCGAACAGGCAAAACTTGCCAGGGAGCTGTGTGCCGGTTTGCCTGTTGAGATAAAGCTCTCTGATTACCGGGATATCTCCGGAAACTATGACCGGATCTACTCTATCGGCATGTTCGAACATGTCGGTCATAAAAATTACCGGAGATACTTTCAGATTGTCCGGAATAATCTTGCTTCTGATGGCCTCTTTCTCCTGCACACCATAGGAAGCAACAGCACCGGAACCAATACCGATCCCTGGACCAGTAAATATATTTTCCCCAACTCGATGCTCCCTTCAGCAAACCATCTGACTGCCGCAGCAGAAAGAGAACTTATACTTGAAGATTGGCACTCTTTCGGCAATGACTATTATCGAACCCTCAAGGCATGGCACTCCAATATTGAAACAAGCTGGAGATCTCTTTCACAAGACTATGATGAGCGGTTTCATCGCATGTGGAGCTACTATCTGCTCAGCGCAGCAGGCTCTTTCAGGGCACGCCATGTGCAGTTGTGGCAACTGCTCTATTCAAAAAGCGGCATTGAAGAGGAGTTTCGGGTTCCGAGATAGATAACAAATAAAGCTAAACTTATGACGTATGATGGTGGACTCATTCTGCAAACGAGCGCTTGAACGTCTGTTTCAGTCTGCCGATATCCATATCGGGGGCAACCGGCCCTGGGATATCCGGATTCATAATCAGATCGTCTACCGTCGGGCTATTACTGAAGGTAATATGGGGCTTGGCGAATCATACATGGATGGACAGTGGGAGTGTAATGACCTTGAGGAGTTTTTTTTCAGGCTGCTCACATCGAGAGTTGATGAAAAGGTTGTAACTGCTGCCGACAAGTTCAACAAATTTTTAGGCAAAATCCGCAACCTCCAGTCTCCGTCCAGGGCATTTGCCGTGGGCGAAACCCATTACAATACCGGTAACGACCTTTTTGAAGCGATGCTTGATAATCGCATGATTTACAGTTGCGGTTACTGGAAAGAGACCAACAACCTTGATGAGGCCCAAAAAAACAAACTCCGCCTTGTTTTCGACAAGCTGCAACTTAAGCCCGGCATGAAACTGCTTGACATAGGGTGTGGGTGGGGCGGCTCTGCCCGCTTTGCAGCAGAGCACTACGATGTTTCGGTAACGGCTCTGACGGTTTCAAGTGAACAGGCCAGAATTGCCAGAGAACGATGTGCCGGAATGCCGGTCAATATAGAGTTGATGGACTATCGTGATCTTCAAGGTTCTTTTGATCGAGTCTACTCTATCGGCATGTTTGAACATGTAGGGTATAAAAACTATCGTGACTACTTTGAAATCATCAGCAAGTGCCTTAAGCCGGATGGATTGACCCTTCTGCATACCATAGGAGGCAATCAGCCATGCACCAACGGAGATCCCTGGAGCTGCAAATATATTTTTCCGAACTCCATGCTCCCCTCTGCAAGCCAGATCTCGGAAAGCTATGAAGGGCTTTTCATGCTCGAAGACTGGCATGTCTTTACCCATGACTATGCGTTGACTCTCAGGGCGTGGAATGAAAAATTCGAGCAGGCGTGGCCTCTGCTTCAGGCAAAATACAGCGAACGATTTCACCGCATGTGGCGCTACTACCTCTTGAGTTTTGCCGGGGCTTTTCGAGCGCGTTCCATTCAGCTCTGGCAGGTACTCCTCTCCAAAAATGGCATTCAGGGCAGAACATCTATTGCAAGATAAATGGTGCCGGGCTCAGTTTACCGATAGAGCTGCTTTGCGGGAGTCGTTGTATTGAACCGCTCAATTTCCCGGCGGCTCTCATCCATAATCACTTCAAGCGGCTCATGGCTGATGAGCATCTCCCTGAAACGGGGTGTACCGGCAAGGAGGTCGAAAAATTTCCCGTCTTTGATAATCATCCCTGGATAGCGGCTCTCAAGCTCAAGCAGCAGTGCCGTTGCTGTTCTGAAGGGAAGAAAAGCTTTTCGGTCAGCAAGCACAAACTTCAACCCGTTACAAAGCTCCCCCTTATACTTGCCGGAGAGAGGACGAAAAGCAACAGACTCAATGTTCACACCCGGCAGTCGATATGCCTTTAGTCCATCAGCAAGTTGAATGTTGTTGATAAAAGGGGCTCCGAACTGCATGAAAGGGGCGTCAGTTCCCCGCCCTTCACTCAATGTTGTTGCTTCAAGAAAAACCGTTGCCGGATAGACAATAGCGGTGTTGACACTCCGGATATTTGGCGAAGGAGTTAAAAAATTGAAACCCGGATACTCATCGCCAAAGCGCTCCCGGCTGTATCCCTGCATCGGAATGACCCGCAGGTCAAGATTTTTGCAGTGATGAGCTTTTAAAAAGAGGGCAATCTCTCCAACGGTCATCGAGTGAATGAAAGGAATATGGATAGCTCCAACAAAGGAGTCATACCCGCTTGCTACCATGAAACCATCCTGTTTCATTGGAATAATCGGATTGGGACGGTCAAGCACCATAAACGCAACACCAGCCGCTTCACAAGCCTCCATGGCCAGCTTCATGGTTGAGATATAGGTATAACAACGAGTTCCGACATCCTGAAGGTCGAACACCAGAATATCAATTTCTCGTAACTTCGCGGCATCAGGTTTTTTTGAAGCTCCGTAAAGGGAGTAAACAGGAAGTGAGTTTGCTGCAACGGTATTTCCAACGCTCTTGCCTGCTTCAATATCGGCAGAAAAACCGTGTTCGGGAGCCATGAGATATTTCAGATTTACTCCCTTCTGCAGCATGAGGATGTAGTTCGACTCCCCTTTCCGGTTGAGACCGGCAGCATTGGTGATGAGAGCAACCCGCTTATCTGCAAGCTCTTTGAACCCGGATGCTTCGAGTCGGTCAATACCGCAGAGCAGGCTCTCTGCCCTGGAGGGAAAAGCCGTAAAGATAGTTGAAACTGCAACTGTCAAAAAGAGAGAAAAAATTCGGAAAAGCTTCTTCCGGCATTGACAGCGATGGGTATGAGGGCTCTTTTCAATCATAACAGGATGGCTATAGACAAAGTAGCGCGTTATGTCGAGAGTATAAAACAGAAAAGCCACCATGTTGCAGGCGGCTTTTCTCTCTTGTGGTGGGGACAGGACTTGAACCTGCAACCTTCGGGTTATGAGCCCGACGAGCTACCAATTGCTCCACCCCACGATGTTGTGCTCACAATGTAAGCAAATAAACTTCAATTGCAAATATTTATTGTATTTGTCTGCCATTTATTTCTTCGCCGTCGGGCTCTATAACAAAAAGCTTCCCGTCTGAGCCTTCAACAGCAAGAATCATCCCCTCGGAGTAGTCGTCACGAATAGTTCTGTTGGCGAGATTAGCCACAAGAACAACATTTTTGCCAACCATCTCTTCAGGCGTGTAGTTTTTTGCTATGCCCGCAAGCACCTGTTTGGTCTCGGAGCCTACCTGAAGCTGGAGTTTAAGCAGCTTCCCTGCCTTTTTCACCTTTTCAGCCGACAGGACTCTGGCAACCCGCAAGTCAACCTTGAGAAAATCATCAAAAGTGATAACAGGCTTGAACTCCATCTTTTGTTGTTCAGCACCAGCTTCACGCTTCTCTGCTTCAGCAACAAGCAGTTCTATTTTTTTAAGTTCAGGCGCAATATCTGCATCCTCGATTTTCGTAAAGAGAATTTCAGAATCTCCACGGAGCCGGTGACCTTTTTCAAGCATTGGCCGGAGCAGGGAGTCCGTCAGGGAGTGACCATGGGTCAAAAGATCATCAATGGTGCCGGAGAAGCCGAGCATGGCATAGATCCTGTTGCTGGTTTCCGGGATAACCGGGTAGAGAGCAATAGCAAGGGCATGACAGAGATTGAGTGAAAGAGCCATGGTTTTTGCGGCAGTCTCACGGTCACTCTTGATCACCTTCCATGGTTCCGACTCGGTAAGAAAGCGGTTTGCCGCCCTTGCAATCTCCATACCAACCGAGACCGCATCCCTGAAATGAAACTGCTCAAATGCCAGATCAAGCTGTTTGAGGCTCTCCTGCCACTCTATGCCGATAGTATTCCACTCCTCAACACTGCATGCATAGGGAACCTCACCCTCAAAGCGGGCATTGGTAAAATCAACCGATCGCTTGATAAAGTTTCCGAGGGTATCGGCAAGTTCACCGTTTGTCCGGTTCTGAAAGTCCTGCCAACTGAAGTCAGTATCCTTGTTTTCCGGATAGTTCATGGCTATGCTGTACCGCAGGGTATCGGCGGGGAACTTCTCAAGAAACTCTCCGAGATAGACCGCATAGTTCCTTGATTTCGAAAACTTTCTTCCCTCAAAGTTCATGAATTCCGAGGCCGGCACATTATCAGCAAGATTATAGCATCCGCTTTGGCGTCCCTCATTCCAGGCCATAAGAATTGCCGGAAACATAAGGGTGTGGAAAACAACATTATCCTTGCCGATAAAATTCACAAGCCGGCTTTCCGGGTCCTGCCAGTAGGCTCTCCACCGTTCACTGTCTCCCTGCTCTTCTGCCCACTCCCTTGTAAAGGAGATATAACCGAGTACCGCATCAAACCAGACATAGAGAACTTTTCCCTCTGCTTCCGGAGTATCGAGTGGTACCTTGATGCCCCAGTTCAGATCGCGGGTTATGGCCCGGTCATTCAGGCCCTGCTTCAGCCAGGTGCGGCTGTAATTCACAACATTTGAACGCCACTCATCCTCATGGCTGTTAACATAGGCTTCAAGCTGAGCCTGAAAGCGTCCAAGCGGGAAGTACCAGTGCATGGTATCACGAAGCTCGGGAGTCTCATCCGAAATTTTGCTCTTCGGGTTGATCAGTTCAAGGGGGCTTAAATGGGTACCGCACTGCTCACACTGATCACCATTGGCGTCAGGGTTATTGCAGATCGGGCAGGTTCCGGTAACATAGCGGTCGGAAAGAAAGCGATCGGCTTTCGGATCAAAAAAAAGCTTTTCGGTCTTCTTGTTGAATATTCCTTTCTGTTCAATCTCCGTAAAGAACTCTTTTGCTGTGGTATGATGGAGTGCCGAAGAGGTTCTGCCATAATAGTCAAAAGAGATAGCACACTTTCGGAATGCATCAAGGTTCATGCGGTGGTAGCGGTCAACAACATCCTGTGGTGATATCCCCTCCTTCTCCGCTGTAATGGTAATCGGTACACCATGTTCATCAGAACCGCCAATATGAATAACATCCTCACCCTTGAGCCGTTTATAGCGAACATAGATATCCGCAGGCAGATAGACTCCTGCGAGGTGACCGAGATGAACCGGGCCATTGGCGTATGGGAGCGCCGTTGTGACAAGGGTTCTTTTATAGTGAGACATGCTTAAAAAAGAGGAAACAGTTATAATGGAACAATAAATGCCGGCTGAAAAGAGAGGCGAACCGAGGCTAACGAATATCGAACACGGATCAAACGGTAATCCCTCTTATTTTTTCAGGAAAAGCGCATTAAACTTTTCTATCGGGAATTTTCGGCGCTGATCACTTTTTTCGTAACGGAGCCAGACCAGTTTTTTCTGGGTGTCGGTGCTTTCAACAAACGCTGTGCCATCAGGAGTCGATACCCTGCTACCGACCGGGGGAAACGGGGTTGAGCTCGATGAGTGATGCTGGCACCCTTTTTCATGTTTTGAATAGCCAAGGCAGCATTTCGGACGATTACAGAGGCCGGTAATATTGAAGGCGTGGCTCTCGTTGCCTGCGGCTTCGGTGTATTGTGATTTTTCAGCAAACGGATTTGCGTGAATTTTCTGCAGCCAGCTCGAACAGCATAAGAGGCATCCGCAAGGACCGAATGCATTGGCTCTGCGTGCCTCTTCCCGCGTGGTAATCTGTACCATCTGTATTCTCGCCTTGAACTCACCGGCGAGATCACGCACAAGAGTTCTGAAATCAACACGGTGCGAAGAGGTATAGTAAACCGACAGCTTCTGCTGATCCATACGCAACTCGACATCGACCAGCTTCAAGTCAAGTTCATGTTTCTTGATCTTGTTCAGGCAGACATCACGAATCTCAGCCTGCCTTGTTTTCAATTCAAGAATAGCCTGAGAGTCACTCTCATCGGCAGAGCGAAGAAGAGCCGAGAACTCCTGACCATTTTTATCAAGCCCTTTCAGACGAAGTTTCTTGCGGGCAATCTGACCGGTTGAATAGACAACTCCGAAATCGAAACCGCCATCTGATTCAACAATAACCTGCTCTCCGACAGTGAATATGGTACCGGTAGCATTGGAAAAAAACTCGCGACGGCAGCCCTGAAGCTCAACCTCACAAATATCATTGAAAACCTCTCCGGAAGTATCGCCGTAAAGGGCTTCTACTTCACTGTGGAGCAATTGAGAAAGCCTCAACCTTACGTTGGTATTATCACCTAACAGACAACTGCAAATAACATTGCTCATATCAGATTGTTTTGAGATGCAGGGAAAGAGACTCCTGCAAATTAACCCATACTATAATAACAACTTAATTATCCTGTAGACGTTAAATAAGGTGCTTTGATTTCTCTAAAAGCAGCATGCCATATCACTTGTTGCCACAACCTGGTTCTGCAACTGCTCATGCTGCATTCAAGGTAGCCAAATTTACACTATTTTTGGAACCCTGCACCTTATTACCTCTCTTTGGCTGCATAAAATAACAGCCATATGCACTCAATCGAGATGCAGCAGTTTTCTGATCTTTTCAACTCTTCTGTTTATGGATGGTGATCCGCTGAGAAGCACAATGCCATCATCCAGATTTCTGCAGGCAATCCTTGCTGTGAGCTCGTCAAGATGGCTCTCTGTGACAGACTGCATTGAAAGGGTAAGCTCATCTGAGCCGGGTATGGTATCTCTCTGAACAAGATGCGGCTCCCGGAATGAGAGAAAGAGTTCCGGTTTCTGCTCTTCGATATAGTCAATCCTGCTGACAACCGAGACCAGGTAGATTTTTTCTGACTTTTCAAGCACCCTGGATATTATCGAGGCCGTCCCTTTAAAAAAAAAGAGAGGCCGTGTGTCAACATGCTGAATTTTTCCCTGGGGAAATATCCAGAGAGCATTCTGACGATCAGAATCGGAATTGAGCAGTTCAGCCGCGTATCGGAGCGTCTCCGGCAGGCTTCTGGGGCGTGATCGGTCAAGGGAAAAAGCGCCTATGCGAGTAAAAAACTGATGCTTCTGCAACTGCTGATACTCGATAATGATATGAAGGTTCTGATGAAAATACTCCTCGGTGCACAACTGTGACCAGAAGCCATCCCACCAGTAGGCGTGATTGGCATAAAAGACAACCGGAGTGCGGGGATCCATCTTCTGCACTCCGGGTTTCATAAAAACGCGGACCGAGTTGAAATACCGTCTGAACTGGCGGCGGGAGTACCAGCCGAACCACAGGGTATAGAGCCTGCTGCGACGGACTTTCAGCATATACCGACTATTTGAATGCTCGCCTGATACGATTGACCGCTTCTTCAAGAGAGGCGATCGATGCGGCATAGGAGAGGCGAAGATTGTTTGGCGCACCAAAAGCATCACCGGGTACGGTTGCAACAAAATGCTCCTTGAGCAGATATTCGGCAACATCAGCAGAGTCTTTCATGACTACACCGTTGAATGACTGCCCAAGCACACCGCTGATATCCGGGAAAATATAAAAAGCACCCTGGGGCAGCGCTGTTTTAAAGCCCGGAATACTGTTAAGCGCCTTATACATATAGTCGCGTCTTTTTTCAAATTCAAGACGTCGTTCTTCTACGATTCCCTGATCGCCAGTCAATGCCGCAACAGCAGCTTTCTGGGCAATAGCATTAGGGTTCGAAGTGGTCTGCGACTGAATCTTGTCACAGGCATCAATCAGCCATTTCGGACCGGCAAGATAGCCGATTCTCCATCCGGTCATGGCATAGGTTTTAGATACGCCGTTACTCACAATGACCCAATCCTTCATGGCAGTGATTCGTGCGGGAGAGAATGGTCGCACACCGCCATAAACAATCATATCATACATCTCATCTGAAAGCACAAAAATCCCGCGACCTTCGACAACCTGCATCAGTGCACGCACCTCTGCTTCATCATACACGGCACCCGTAGGATTTGACGGTGAGTTCAGAACCAGAATCTTTGTTTTCGGGGTAATGGCTTGTTCAAGCTGTGCCGGAGTGATTTTATATTCGCTCTCAATCGTAGTGTGGACAATAACCGGAGTTCCACCGGCAAGACGCACCATTTCAGGAAAACTTACCCAGAAAGGTGCGGGAACAATCACCTCATCACCCTCTTCACAAAGAGCAAGAAAGGTGTTTGCGAGAGTCTGCTTCCCTCCATTACTGACGATGATCTGGTTTTCCTGAAACTCAAGACCATTGTCACGACGGAACTTCTCTATAATGGCTTTTTTAAGCTCAGGAATTCCCGAGTTAGCAGTATATCGGGTAAATCCCGCCTTGATGGCATCAATTCCTGCCTGATTGACATTATCCGGTGTCGGAAAATCCGGTTCACCGGCAGAAAGACTGACAATATCCTTCCCTTCGGCTTTCATTTTTCCTGCAAGATTGCTGATTCTCATGGTCTGCGACTCCTGCATGCTCAAAACTCTGCGGGTCAGATATTGTTCTTCAGGATGAGATGATGTTGACATATCGAGTGTATTGTTATGATTGGTGTTCTGTTCGTTCCATACGTTTTTTATTGAGCATCTCCATGACACAGGGATGAACAAACTTGCTGACATCACCGCCAAGCATGGAAACCTCCCTTATGATTGATGAGGCGATGTAGGTATACTTGACATTCGGCATAAGAAAAACCGTGGTCACTTCAGGGTAAAGATGGCGGTTCAGAAGTGACATCTGAAATTCATATTCGAAATCCTTTACCTGGCGCACCCCCCTGACAATAGCATTTGCCCCTACTTTTCGGGCATAATCAGCAAGAAGCCCCTCGCGGAGTACCTCAACAGAAAGATTGGAATAACCGCCGATAACCTCCGTAATCATGGCCTGGCGCTCTGCAACAGTAAAGAGCGGTGATTTCTGCGAGTTTTCAGCAATAACAATAATGACATTTTCGAAAATATTGAGCGCACGCTCAAGCACATCCAGATGACCGTTGGTAAATGGATCGAACGTTCCCGGATAAATGGCGTTATGTTTCATTGCATCGTTCGCTCAGGACTGAAAAAAAGTAACTCTTGTCATTCCGTAATCCTTATGAAAAGAGTAGTGTGGAGAGTGCTTGAATTCAAGATGTGCACGGTGTTCTATGAGAAGATAACCCTCTTCACCGAGAAGAGCACCACCGGCAATTTCTTCAATCAGCGCATCATAATCCGGCCATGAATAGGGCGGATCACAAAAAACCAGATCGTAACACTCCTTTGATCGGGAAAGAAATGCTGAAGCGTCAGCATTGACTATCTTGACCCGCGATTCAACTCCTAACTGCTGTGCTGTTGCTTTAAGGGCTTTGAGTGAATCAACATGCTGATCGACAAAGGTGAGCGAACCGGCACCCCGGCTCAAAGCCTCGAATCCGAGCGAACCGAATCCGGCAAAAAGATCAAGCACCGCCATGTCATCAAAATCAAGTCGTGCGGCAAGCGTGTCAAAGATCGATTTCTTGACACGGCTGCTGCATGGGCGAACATCGCTTGTGGATGAACTTCTGATTTTCCGCCCTTTGTATTTTCCTGCAAGTATGTGCACGAAACGCTAAAGACTAAAAGTCACCATAAACAGTTTCTCCGAGGATGGCAAGTGCTTTCAGAGCATCATCCTTTGATGGGGGTTTTCCGTGCCAGTTGGAGTTATCCTCCATGATACCTTCAAAAAAATGAACCCCTTTGCCCATAATCGTTTTGGCAAGGAGAACCGAAGGTTTGCTGCGTTTGGATCCCGCTCTGAGCTTCTCTATCGTGATGACAATATCATCAATATCATTGCCGTCGCAATTATAGACATCCCATCCAAAGGCACGCCACTTGTCGGCAAACGGCTCAACACTCATGACAGATGAAACCTCGCCGTCAATCTGAATATTGTTGTAGTCTACTATTCCAATCAGGTTACCAAGCTCGTAGTGAGCAGCGCTCATGGCTGCCTCCCAAATCTGTCCCTCCTGACACTCGCCATCACCCATCAGACAGAAAACATCACTCTCTTTACCATCCATACGAAGACCAAGGGCTGCGCCTACTGCGGCAGAAAGGCCCTGACCAAGGGAACCTGATGCGATTCTGATACCGGGAAGCCTTGATTCTGAAGTCGGGTGTCCCTGAAGATAGGAGTTGACCTGCCGGAGAGAGTTCAGTTCACCAAGGGGAAAATAACCTGAACGGGCAAGGACACTGTACCATACCGGTGCAATATGACCATTCGAAAGAAAGACCATATCCAGGTCGTTGTTATTCCAGAACTCATGCGGTTTATGCTGGAGCAAACGAAAATAGAGGGCTGTGAAAACATCAGCCATCCCGAGAGATCCGCCTGTATGACCGGAATTGGCCATAGTGAGCATTCTGATAATATCCCGCCTGACCTGGCGGGCCATCTCCTTGAGATCATCAATTGAATGAAGTTCAAGAAGCTCGCCTTTTTTCTCGGCTGGATAGAGTTTTAAGTCTTTTGCCATGGTATGTCAACAAAATTCTTGGGAATTAATGAGCTGCAAAACGCAATATTTCGGCTGGTATAAATAATAAAAAAAAATCATTCATGCTGCTGCTTTCTTTCGCGGATAAATTTCCATACAGAAAAAAGAGTGAGGCAAACAAAAAAGAGCGTAACGGGAACAGTGTAGAGAGCTGCATAACTGCCGATATTTTTCCAGTTACTTCCCAGAATATATCCGCCATAGAGTAAAAGCACATTCCATACTGTCGCACTGAGTGTGGCTGCAAGCAGCACAAAAAAAGTCCTGAGATGCATTAACCCTGCCGCAACAGAGATAACTGCTCTGGAGCCAAAAAGAAACCTGTTGAGCAGTACGGCAAGATACCCATGGGTGGCAAATCTCTTTCGAAGCAGCTCCATATCGGAAGGGGGGAAAAAACGGTGAACACGTTTTGAGAACCAGTGCTGTGCCGGAGTATCGCCTCCGGAGTACAACTTCAACCCGAAATGCTTGCTGACGAGAAAGACAACCATAAATCCCGATACAGAACCCAGAGAAGCCCAGAATATGGCGCCCGTAAAAGTTATGCTGCTGCTGTATATCAAATACCCGATAAATGCCACTGGAACATCTCCGGGTATTGGAGGAATGACGTTTTCAAGGAAAGCGATCAGAAAAAGAAAGATATAGACCGACACAGGATCGGCCTGCTGCAGATAGCTGATTGCAGATTCAATCATCAGAGTCCCTCTATTTTTTGTTACGCATTTCGATTGCGTCGTTGTCTGCCGATCCCGAAAGCGCCGGGACCGGAATCGAAATCCTGAAAACGCTCAGAATGATAAATAGAGGCGCCTGTTACTCCTTGTTTCAGTCAAGCTCAAGAACCCGCCGCTGCACTTCACTGTAAGCATCTTCAACACCGCCAAGGTCAAAACGGAAGCGATCCTTGTCGAGCTTTTCATTAGTGTCAAGATCCCATAAGCGGCAGGTGTCAGGACTGATTTCGTCACCAAGCAGAATCTCCCCCTTGTTGCGGCCAAACTCCAGCTTGAAGTCAACCAGTTTCAGCTTTCTGTCGGCAAAGAACTTTCTGAGTACCAAATTGATTGCTTCTGCACGGCTCTTGAGTACCGCAATCTCCTCGTAGGTGGCAACACCAAGAGCAACTGCATGTGAATCATTCATCAGAGGATCATCAAGATCATCATCTTTCAGGTAGAGTTCGACTATGGGCGTTTCAAGCAGAGTCCCTTCAGCAAAACCGTATCGTTTTACCAGAGAGCCGGCTGCGATGTTACGGACAACCACCTCAACCTTGATAATATCGAGATAGCGGCAGAGCATCTCACGGTCCGAAAGCTTTTCTACCAGATGGGTACGCACACCGTTCGATTCAAGCAGGGTAAAAAGCTTGCATGAGATCGCATTGTTGACAACACCCTTTTCTGCTATGCTCCCTTTTTTCTTGTTGTTGAAAGCGGTAGCGTCATCCTTGAACTCCTGGATGACCAGGTCACTATCACTGGTTAAAAAGACTTTTTTTGCCTTGCCTTCATAAAGCTGTGTCGTCTTTTTCATTATAAACCCTTTAATATTGATTGACTGTCAGAAATAACAGCCATTACGTGGTTAAAAATAAAAACCTCTTCCTACTCGTCACCCTTCTTCTCTGAAGCCGCCTGCTGAACCGCTCCGGTCAGAACAATGGTAATCTGGTCATCAGTAAGACCCTTGTCTTTCAGAAAGCTCATAAACCTGAAAACGCCCAGATCAGAAAGCATGGCTTTGGGCTGGTCACGGGAGCTTAGCCCCCTTGCACAACTGTACTCCTTGGAGGTATTGATCCAGTCCTCAATGAACTGTTCCGACTTGCCGTTTTCAAGAAAAAATCCGGTAACGATCGTTTCAACATCTTCTGTTGCAGGGTCAGGATGGGCAGTAAATATCAGTTGCATCTCTTCTGAAATTCTCGCCAACACAATAACCGCTTCCCTGTCAAGGGTCTCATCGAGGATATCTTTTGCCCGCTCTTTGACATCGCTCTTCTGGGTCATAAGGCTTTCCGGATCATTGGATAATAAAATATGGACATCTGAAAATTCCCGATTAAGTTACATAATGATTATGGTAAAGAAAAAAAATTAGACAGAATGGGGTTATGAGACGTCGGCACGCCATTTTTTTTCCTGTTTTCATCTTCGCAGCACTGATTTTTTCACCTTCAGTGCACTCCTCACCGGCAAATAAACCTTTGTTGCTGACATGGTGGAACTGTGAAAATCTTTTTGATCAATTCAATGACCCTTTGACTGACGATGATGAGTTTACTCCTGAAGGAAAGCGGAACTGGACCGAAAAGAGTCTGAAGCTGAAACAGATGCGTATCCGTCACCTCCTCATGGCGGTCAAGGCCGATCCCGATTACGGAAAATTCCCGGATCTCATAGCCCTTGCCGAAGTTGAGAACCGGAGAGTATTTCAGCAAACACTCTCCGGTATTCCGTCAACAACCTACAGCACTCTCTACTATGAATCACCCGACCCGAGGGGTATTGATATCGGGCTTGCATACAATCCGCGAACGCTCACTCTTCGTTCATCCAAAGCCTACACCGTTCACCTTGATAACAACAGGCCCACGCGCATGATTATTGTTGCGGGAGTTTCAGCCTCAGGCCATCATCTTGACGTGATTCTGAACCACTGGCCCTCAAGATCGCTCGACACCCGGTGGAGTGAACCGAAGCGAATGGCTGCGGCAAAGGTAACTCGCCATATTCTCGACAGCCTGAGACTCGGCAATCCGGGGGCTGATATTGTCACGATGGGCGATTTCAATGATGAACCGGAAAACCGTTCCATTAAAGAGGTGCTTGGCTCCTCATTCGATGCGGCTAAAGTCAGGAGTGAAGGAAAGCACCTCCTCTATAACTGCTGGTCAGGCTATAGAGGAATCGGGAGCTACTCCTATCACGGCAAGTGGTCGCGGATTGACCAGATACTGCTCTCAAGCGGCCTGCTTGACAAGCGAGGGTTTTCCATGCCGGATAACGCATTCCGCTGCTTTGTTTTTTCAAAAATGCTCGACAATTCGGGTAAAAAAACATGGCCAACCTATGAAAAACAGATCTATAAAGGCGGTTACTCCGACCATCTGCCTCTGTTGCTAAAGCTTCATATCAATCCATAGAGAACCGATATAAAAAAGACTCCCCTGCTCTCCCTGATCATTTTAAGCCTCTTTTAAGCTCCGGCTTAACCTCCTTTAAGGTTGAGCCGGATATCTTCATGATTAGAGTAAAAAAATATTACCACCTCACACTAACCATTACACTCATGAAATGCCCGGCATGCAACAACATCAATCTCCTGATAACCGAGCGTCAGGGTATCGAAATCGATTATTGTCCTGAATGTCGTGGCGTGTGGCTCGACAGGGGTGAACTGGACAAGATTATAGAGCGATCAGGAACTGAATACCGTTCAGAAAAATCGAGTCACGGCTATGACAAGAATGATTCTCATCGTGGCTATCATGAGAATGATCACGACTACTCTATTGATCCGAAAACAGGCAGACGAAAAAGAAAGGGTGGTCCACTCGGTTTTCTTGAAGAGCTGTTTGACTGAACAGAGGCGAAAAGCTGAACAGATATCTTCTTCAACAGACACATTCAAATTATCAGAAGAGATGACACACCATTTTCGTTCCTTTTTGACTGGAGTTGTGGCGGTGACAATGATTTCATTGACCGCCTGCAACAGTACAAACAACGAGATAAAAACCACTCAGTTGAATTCGGACTCCGAAGTAATCAATCGTGATGTGAGCGGGCGCATAACTGACTTTGCAAGGTCGGTTGCTGTTGATTCCACTTCGGCCAATATCTACATCGGGAGCGCATCAATAAAAATCGCCTCAGGTGACAGTGAAGGGGCCATAACTGATCTGACCCAGGCAATTAAACTCAATCCAAAGTCTATAACGGCCTACTCCGCCAGAGCAACTGCAAAGTTTTCAGAAGAGGATCTGACGGGGGCCTTGACTGATCTGCTCATGGCAGGAAAGCTTATGCTTGGAAGGTCATTAAATGCAAATGTGCTGTAACAGAAACGAGCAAGCTACTCTCCGCTCAACGGTACGACTCACTTCTTCATGGGAGTCGTACCGTATATCATCAATCCGCTCAAAGCCAGTTTCTGCTTTTGAATAGCAGTACCCCGGAAGTTGAAAGCAAAAAGGAGAACATCAGAATAAACCAGAAGCCGAAGGGCGAGTTCTCAAGCGCGTTGGGAACATTCATGCCATACAGGCTTGCGATAAGGGTCGGAATCATCAGAATGATCGATATCGAAGTCAGCCGCTTCATCACCACGTTCAGATTGTTGGATATAACCGAGGCATAAGCATCCATCATACCGCTCAGAATATCACTGTAGATGTTTGTTATCTCCTGCGCCTGTTTCAGCTCAACCTCCACATCCTCTATCAGATCAATATCATAGGCATCTCTTTTTGATTTGATATTCTTTATACGATGGAGCAGAATATCATTACCCTTGAGAGAGGTCAAAAAATAGACAAGACACTTTTCAATCTGGAGCAGTGTCTGAAGATCCTCGTTTTTAATAGACTTGTCGAGCTTGCTTTCAGCATTTTTAATCTGCTGGTTGATCTGTTTGAGATACTTCAAAAACCAGATACTTGAAGAGAGCAGCAGCTTGAGAAGGAGATCGAAATTGTTTTCGACAATGATGTTTTTACGCTTCGTATGCTCAATAAAATCCTGAATAAGTTCAGTCTCAAAAAAGCAGATCGAGAGGATAATGTCCTCATTGAAAATAACACCAAGCGGAATGGTTGTAAAGGGCAGATCAACATCGTTGGTTTTATGGGGTATTCTGAGCAGAATAAAGTACCACCCGTCCTCTATTTCAATACGGGGCCGCTCATCGGGATCATCAATGTCGTTATAAAATGACAAGGGCACTTTCAACTCATTGATTAAATAATCTCTGTCATTTTCATCCGGACACTCAATATTGATCCAGCAGTTCTTTTGCCACTTTTCAATGGGTTCCAGTCCGTTTCCGTTTTTAAGAAATACCCTCATTATTACAACTGTTAAATAATGACAAAAAATGAACCCCGCTCTCTAACCCCGCAACATCAACTGTAACCGTCACGCAGCACGGTGCTTCTGATTACTTGATATATTTTGAACCGTCCACTCCACATGCTTGCGGAAGGGTAGTTTTCGCGCTGTACACTCCTCTTTGCCGCAAATTTCGCAGGAGTAGTCAAGGCATCCATCAGTATGCACAAAAAGCTCGATAGAGTTGCCGAAATGCTCACTGACCAGTTGATTGAGCCGGTCGATCTCCTGATGGGCTTCATGGACATTGAGATACCACGGTACAGTCAGATGGCAGTCGAGATGCAGGGTACTGCCGTACTTGATAATGCGCAAGTTATGCAGATCCACCCAGTTTCCCACCCTGTTTGCCTGTAACAGACCAACCATTTTTTCAAGCAGCGCTTCATCAGCCTCATCCATGATTCCTCTGAGAGAATCGCGGATGATCTTGTAGCCGGTATAGACAATCAACAGTGCAAAAAGAAGGGCGACAGCACTGTCAAGCCAGGTCAATTTTGTTATAAAAAGCAGAATAAGCCCGACAATAATACCAATTGTTGAATACGTATCAGACTGCAAGTGTTTACCACTTGCCACAAGCGCCAGTGAGTTGTTTTTAAGCCCCTTTTTTACGGCAATGGCACCGACAAGGTAGTTGATCAGTGCTGTTGCTGATATCAGGTAGATACCAAAATCAAGCTGTCCTATCTCCCTTGGACTTCCAAGACTTTTGAAGGCTTCATAGATAATGAGTAACCCTGCTGCGGAAATCAGTGTTCCCTCAATTGCAGCAGAAATAAACTCGACTTTGCCGTGGCCATAAGGATGGTGTGTATCTTTTGGCTTGGCAGAGATATAGAGGCTGTAGAGACCGATAAAAGCACTGGTAACATTGACGGTACTCTCCAGTGCGTCGGTCAGAATTGCTACGGAGTTCGTGAGATACCAGGCGGCCATTTTAATCAAAAACAAAAGAACGCCTGTGACTGCGACAATTTTCTGAAAGTTAAAGTTTTGTTTTGCGGTGGTCATGACGGGGATAAAATCCGATGGATAAAAATGGGTTTTAGGCTCTCAGTGATTTGTCTCGACTGAAGATACCGGATAATTTAAGCAGTTCGAACCAGATAACACTGCCAAAACCGGCAAAAAGACAAATCAGAAGATCCATCAAATGTAGGGCAGAAAATCTGAAAAGTGTGACAAAAAATGGAACATAGAGCACAATTCCGAGAAAAAGCACTCCGCCAGCGATAACCGGCACCAGAGCGCTATTGGCAAAGCGGAGCGAAGCAATGATAGTACGGCTCCAGGAGCGGTTGGTCAGAATCAGAGAGAGGTTCGAGATCATGAGTGTTGTGAAGGTCAATGCCCGAACCTCCTCTTCACCATAGCCCTTGTTTTGGAAAAACCAGAAGATGCCCATAACAACACCCAGAACCACTCCTCCCTGCATCAGGCTGAAGGAGAGTGTGCGGCGACTGAACAAGGGCTCGTCCGCTTTACGAGGCCGGCGCAACATAACATCGCTCTCCTCTCGCTCTCCCTCAAAAACCAGAGAGCATGCCGGATCAATGACAAGCTGCAGAAAAGCAATGTGTGCAGGAAAAAGAAGAAGCGGCCATTGAAACAGCACCGGGAGCAGAGACATCCCGGCAATAGGGACATGAATGGCAAAAATGTAGACAACCGCCTTTCTGATATTATCAAAAATCCGGCGCCCAAGTTTGATGGCCTGAACTATTGAAGAGAAATCATCATCAAGAAGCACCATCGAGGCTGACTCCCGAGCCACATCACTCCCCCGTCCACCCATAGCAATACCGATATTGGCAGCTTTCAATGCAGGCGCATCATTAACCCCGTCGCCAGTCATGGCAACAATCTCCCCATTCATCCGGAGCGCTTTAACGAGACGCAACTTCTGTTCCGGAACTACTCTGGCAAAGATATTCACCGAACCAATCCTCTTCTGCAACTCCTGTTCCGAAAATTCTTCAAGTTCGCTGCCGGTCATGAACGCTTCCGGCTGTTGCAAGCCGATCTGTCGGGCAATAGTGGTGGCAGTACCTGGATAATCGCCTGTTATCATCACAACACGGATACCGGCTGTGTAACATTCAGCTATTGCTGCTCCAACTGTAGGGCGCACCGGATCGGCCAGACCGATCAGCCCAAGAAATTCAAAGGAAAAATCATGCTGTTTTTCAGGGAGTTCGGAGTGCACAAAACAGGCCCTTGCTACACCAATAACCCTCAGTCCATTACCGGCCAGTTCATTGATGCGAAGAGTTATCCCTGCTATTTCAGATTCATCAAGATGGCAGAGATCCATAACGGATTCGGGAGCACCTTTGGCGGCAATAATATACTGTTCACTACCCTCTGACCTCCATACCCTGGAAAGCGAGAGCAGCTCTTTGGACAACGGATACTCACGAACAAGCAGCCAGTCACCATGCAGATGCTCACTCTCGCTGAGATACTCTTCGCCAATTTGCCTGATCGCCTTCTCCATCGGATCAAAAGGATCAAGCTGACTGGCCAGAATGCTGAACTCTACAAGTTTGTGAAACCCTTCCGGAATAACATTCCCGGCTATCGAACCGACAGTAAAAACCTCCTCTCCTGCACAGAGTGAGTTGACTGTCATCCGGTTCATGGTCAGGGTACCGGTTTTGTCAACACAGAGAACCGTCGCTGACCCGAGTGTCTCAATTGCAGGCAAGCGACGGGTAAGCACCTGTTTTTTGGAGATTCGCCATGCCCCCATTGCAAGAAATATGGTCAGCACAACAGGAAGCTCTTCGGGAAGCGTAGCCATTGCAAGGGTAATGCCCGCAAGCACACCTTCAAGCCATGCCCCCCTGTGCAAGATCGCATAGAAAAAAATAACAAACAGGCAGAGTGAAACTCCGGCAATGGCAAGATTATGAACCCAGCGGCCAGTCTCTTTCTGTAGTCTCGTCTCTTCAGGCTCTACCCCCTGAATCACCTTGCCGATTTTTCCAAGTTCGGTTCTGATACCGGTTGCCGTCACTCTTGCAATCCCCTGCCCCTGAACCACAAGTGTTCCCGAGTAGATAAAGGGGAGGTCATCTCCGCCAGGACGAACATCCTCAGCAGATCTCTCTTCATCACTTTTGCGCACAGGAACCGACTCTCCGGTCAATAGTGACTCATCAATGGTGAGATTGAGGCAGGAGAGCAGTTGAGCGTCAGCCGGAACACGGTCACCCTCGCCAACAACAAGCAAATCGCCATTCACCACCTCTCGTCCGGCAATACGGCGTTCCGTTCCACCTCTGATAACCGAGGCTCTCGGACTGGATAGCTCTTTCAGGGCATCAAGCGCGTTTTCGGTTTTCCGCTCCTGGTAGAGAGTCAGGGCCATCACAAAAAAAACAAAGCCAAGAAGCATCAACGCCTCATAGAGGTCGCCAAGAACCAGATAGACAACCCCGCAGGCAACAAGAAGGAGAAACATCGGCTCCTTGATAATGCTGAATGCAAGGGCAATAATAGTTCGCTGTCCGGAAGATGGCAGCTCATTGTATCCATCGGAGGCAAGTCTGGCGGCTGCTTCTGCATCAGAAAGGCCCTTGAACTCTTCTTGCTCTAAATCATTTTTCATGGCGACATTTTTCGAACAATCCGGAACTCTGACGATGAACGTTTATAAACTTTCTTGCCTTTAATGGAGCGTACTTGGAAAAGCGAAATCACTATTCCGAATACCAGTGCGTAATTCCAAATTCCGTAAAAAAATGTCTGTACCCCGTTGATTGCTGGCCACCTCTTAAATTGTCGTGAGTCCCGACCCCGATGCAATCGGGAATAATAGATTAACAGCGATGCCCTTCAGTTTGTTTCTGCCGGATAAGTTGTTTATACATAAACTATGACAACACAAGAAAAAAAAGCCCCTCTCCTCAAGAGATTCTGGGGAATGTTCGGCCCCGGACTGATTACCGGAGCAAGTGATGACGATCCGTCAGGAATCGCCACCTATACCCAGGCTGGTGCGGCCTTCGGCTCCCAACTGCTCTGGAGCGCCATTGTCACCTACCCTTTGATGGTCTCTGTCCAGGAGATGTGTGCACGCATAGGGCTCGTCACCAATCACGGGCTTATCGGCATCATCAAGAAGTACTATCCGAAATATCTGCTCTATCTGATACTCTTCATCAGTTTTCCGTCCATAACGCTCAATATCGGTGCTGACATTGCAGGTATGGGTGCTGTCGGCAACCTGCTCTTTCCGGCAATACCCGCCTTTTCATTCTCGATTCTCTTCACCGCCCTTATTCTCTACAGTGTCATCTTCTTGTCGTACCATAAAATAGCCGTCATACTCAAATGGCTCTGTATCAGTCTTTTTAGCTATATCCTGATCCCCTTTCTGATCGGCGTTGACTGGCCTCACGTCCTGAAGGATACATTCCTCCCCTCTTTCTCTCCGGACAAGGCCTATTTTCTGATGCTGGTCGGTATTCTCGGTACAACGATCTCCCCCTATCTCTTTTTCTGGCAGGCCTCCATGGAGGTTGAAGAGAGGCACGAAAAAAAGCTTGTGGTGGATAAAAAAATTATTGGCGAAATGGAAGCTGACGTCAAGGGTGGGATGCTCTTTACCAATGTGGTCTTTTACTTCATCATTCTTGCGGCGGGAACGGTTCTCTTCAATGCCGGAATCCACAACATCAATACGGTGGAGGAAGCTGCCCGTGCGCTTCGCCCCCTGGCCGGAGATCAGGCCTATCTTCTCTTTGCCCTCGGCGTTATCGGTACCGGGTTTCTTGCCATTCCTGTACTTGGCGGAGCGTTGAGTTACATGATGGCGGAAACCTTCGGATGGAAGGAGGGACTTGATAAAAAATACTATGAGGCTCCGGGATTCTACCTCACCATGGCTATATCGCTTATCGTTGGTCTGTTAATCCACTTTATCGGCATCAGCCCGATACAGGCGCTTATCTACACTGCGGTGCTCTATGGAATTACGGCCCCTGTGCTCATTGCACTCATCCTGCACATCTGCAACAGCAAAAAAATAATGGGCAAGTATACCAACAAATTCTGGTCGAATTTCTTCGGTATTGCAACCTTCATTCTGATGACCGTCTCATCACTCTTTCTGCTCTGGTACACCCTCGGCAACTGAGCGCCGGACAGAAGAGGGCGCCTCTATTTATTGTCGTGAGCGGTTTGAAGATTTTTGAACCACGAAACAGACGAAATTACACGAAATGGCAGGGACAATCCCTTGTGGTTGCCCGGCAAATTCCTCTTCGTGCTTGTAGTCCCTTCACTCCTTGTTGTCCTTGTTCTCTTTTCAGAGCACCACCCAACGCAGTAATCGGGCTTCGGAATAAATAAATAGAGGTGTCCAGGAGAAGGGTTGTTAGCGAATTTCCGAAAAGAAGAAGAGCGCGCGTGTGAATGGATCCTTCACCTCTGAATCAGGCTTTTAGCCATGGATTAACAAGTTTCAGCCCATCTATTCCAATAAAATCCTTGATGTTTCGGGTAAGAAGAGTGAGGTTTTCACTCAATGCAATAGCCGCTATCTGTTGTATCGACCAAATATGCACTGCTCATCAATGTTCAAATTGAGGGGGTGTACGAGATAATTGGCGTGATGGAATTGGCAGATTTTCAGCATCAAGACCTTTGAAACGCCTCTGAATGGAGTGAGCTATATTCTCTTGGGGAGATGAAGTAGCTTCTTTTTTCTTTTTTAATAACTCAGCGAAATCCAACAGCTCATGCAGCATTGGCTCAGGGAGTTCCCTTGCTGTCCTATAGATTTTTTCTGCTGTAGTCATCTCAACCCTCCCTTGCTTCGTCATGATTGTGCAGTAATTCAAGCACAAAAACAATATAATGAGTTTTTCCGAATTGCATGATTTTGAGAGGTCTCCTTTGCCGGGGATCTTCATCACTCTTTCTGCTATGCAGTTGAGCGCAAGGCTTTATAACCCTGACATCAGACACAATGGGCACAATAGAAGATTACAGCTCAGGGTGCATTCTGGAAAATATCACAAAGGCCTTGCGCTTTTTGGATGCTCCGGAGGAATCATGCACTGATAAATCGATGGCCATCCGTATTGAGGAGAAAATAAAGGCGTTCAAGCCGCAAGTCATCTCCTTTGCGGAAGCTTCAGCATATATCCATAAGGCTAAAACCGTTGCTCTTGGCGAGCGGGTTTGCAGGGCACTCCATCCGGAATCTCAACTTACGGAGTCGGTTTTTCTTGATGAACTGGCTGAAACCATGATCGGTGCGGGAAAAGCAAGAACTGCATCTGTTGAAGAAGCGGAAAACTCCCTCAAAAGAGACTCCGGTCATCCACTGATCATTTCAATGGTTTCAGGGAAATATCAGGAGATCTGCCCATCCTGTCAATCGGATTGTGTCTACTGGAGAGCTGAAAAACGGGGCATTCGGTGCATTAAACGCTGACACCTCTGAAACAGTCATGAGAAGAAGTCGCACTTGCTCATCAATTTCCACAAATGAGCAAAAAAACAGAGCCATTGATCATTTCGTGCAAACATCACACTGATAACTCAAGGAGAGTGTGTTGTTTCAACTCTTTTTGGCCAACAGTTCCTCAAGAGCCTTGACAATGCGCTCAACCTTGGGTGCTGGATCATCAGTCCGGCCAAAACGGCAATGCATTTCAAGCTCTTCGGCATCCAGACTAAGCGACGTAATACCAAGAATAGCGGAACTTCCTTTCAGTTTATGCGATTGCTGTCTAAGACTCTCAATATCGTTTTCCTCCAACGCCCGCCGCAAACACGCTGGAGTATCCTGAAACTCTTCAAGAAATATCCGCAAAAGCTCCTCGCTCTCCGAAGCATACTCTGGCACTCTGTTTTCCGGAAACGGATTTACTACCGGCAAAGACAATTGCCTGCCAATACAGACAGTAAGAAGATGCGGATTGTCCGTTTTGATACAGAATTCATTCATTCCTGCGTTTTTAGCAGCAGCCTCTTCTTCATTCGCTCCGCTGAGCCCAATCACAGGAAGTCGGCACAATCGCTGGTTGTGACTCGATCGAATCCTGCGGGTAAGCTCAAGACCATCCATAGTCGGCATGTGAATATCAGTTATCAGAAGTTCGAAATCCTGACTCATCAGAATCTCCAAAGCATGCCCGCCATTATCTGTAACCGTCACGGCAAGGCCTGCGTCTCTGAGATACATGGCAAGGAGGTCGCGATTGAGGGCAGAATCATCAACAAGCAGCACTTTTCTTCCGGAAAACAGAGAACCTGGATATTTTCCTTCTGGAATGGTATAGAGTACGGAACGCAAGGAACTAATCAGTTCGGCCTGACTGCACGGCTTGGCAATGAAAGCCTGCATTCCAGCGTTTTCAGACCTGCTCCTGGCAGTAAGGATGGACTCTGAACTATGTGCAACAACAGGCACTGAACAGGCTTCAGGTCCGGCTTCTCCCCGCCGTAACCGTTCAACAGCCTCATATCCGCCCATCGTTGGCATGTTCAGATCCATGATAACAAGATCGTACCGCCTGACGGCCAACAGCTTCAAAGCTTCACGTCCATCTACAGCCTCGTTGATCTCTACCTGAAGAGGGGCGAGATACTTTTTCAGGATAATACGGTAAAGCGCTTCATCATCGACAATCAGCAGTCGCTTTCCCTCAAAATCAGACCGACCCATAGCGATAACACTATCGGTATAGATGTTCATCTCTGATTCTGAAATAACCGGGAAGGAAAGGATGAACTCCGTATACTCCCCTTCAACCGATTCGCAATCGATGGCTCCCCCGAAAGCCGTCATAACTCGTTTGCAATACGCCAAGCCGAGGCCTGTACCGGCGATTTTGCCTTTGGTATAAAAACTGTCGAAAATATGAGGCAGAGTCTCACTGGATATACCGGGACCCGAATCACGAAAACTGAGATAGTTATAGCGCTCACCCTTTTCAAGCCGAATCGTGATCTCACTTTTCGGGCAGGTTTTAAAATAGAACAACGCGTTCTTCAGCAAGTTGAAGAGCACAAAAACAAAAAGCGTTTCATTGACATGAAAAATGAACGCATCTTTTATGACAAGATGAACCCGTCTCCGATCTTGCTCTGATTCATAACCACATTCATCAAGAGCGTTTCGTGTAAGGCGGGCAGCAGACAAATAGGTGAAACTCTCAGGCCCGATGGGCTTTTCGCGCACCTCACTGAGTACCATATCGATTACCTGAGCGCCTCGTTTCACGGCCATCTGACCACGAAGCACCCGTTCATAAAGACTCTCAAGCTTCTCTTTTCCGATAGGTTTGGCAAACCCCTCCGGGTTCAACTGCGGCAGAAGATTCTGAATGCTGTAAAGGCAATGATGAATCTGGCCGAGAGGGTTACGCATCTCATGAGCGATGCTGCCAGCAAGAGATTGCAATACCGTATTACGCTCCTGTGCCAGAGCACTTTTTTTATTGGTAGAATTGACCAGTAGCCCAAGCAAAAGAGCAACAGGAATTGACAGAAAGTATTCAACAATTTTAGATGTAATCAACAAATGGGTTCCTGTGGTCACAACAAATCCGGCATAGGCAATAAAAACACCTAAAATGAACAGAATTGCCAGGAGGTAATAATTGGTAACGAAGATGATGAACACAAGCAGCATAACGGTTTCTGCGACCAGCCATAAGCCGGAAAAATCGTTCATCAACAACAAAAAAGTAAAAACAACAGGAAAGGTAAACGTCAACCAGAGATACCAATATATCATCAGCAATGGCCTGAACTTATCGGAATAACGCTGATGAAAAAGAATTGGAATAAATAAAATCGCCGAAAGAAAACGCAACTCAAAAGACTCGTAATGCTGAGGGAATACAAATGTACAAAGCAAGTAATAAAGCGGGTGTCCCCATAAGCCAATGAACCTGATGTAATTGATCGTCAGTTCGCTACGCTCATAATCTTTCCCAAGAAAATCCGCTGACCGTTGCAGGAAAGATTGTCTGATGAAATAACCAGGACTCATTGGCTAATACGACATTATTTTTTCAGTACACAGAAACTGTAATGGCTATAAACATCTTCCATGATATCGAGAAGTTCCCTGGAAGTGATATTCTCTCCTATGACAAGGTCATGTATATCAGTGAGGGCACTGATATCATTATATCCATTAATAAAAGGCTCACCCATTTTACGGATATTATGAATAAACCCTTCAGCTTCAGGAATACCTGTACGGATATCAACAAGATCTTTAGAGACATAATCAAGCCAGATGCAGGAATCCGGAGTCATAATCTTTCTGATCGAACAAAGAATAGTGTCGATATGCACGTCGCGGAAATACATTGAACCACCCTCCCAGACAAAAAAGGTCGGTAATCCAGAATCGAAATCCGACAGCTTCACTAATGCCTGATCGATCGTTTGAGTTTCAAGATCAATCGGGACATTATGGATCGATTTGTTCTTGCTGTAATCAAAAATCATTTGTCGTTCATGCAGCATAACCGGTAAATCAAGATCGTATATGACTGCATTAGCAAGATTCAACCGCCAGAAACGGCTATCATAACCTGCCCCGATATTGACCACATTAAATTTCGTCTTTCCGGAAGCAAACTGCTGTACACACGCATCAAGATGTTGTGTGCGGGCCGCGATCATATTCTGAAGTTGCGGTGTAGCCACACTGAACCTTCTGGCAAGGGTAATGCCATGCTTTCCTGCCAGCATAAATGCGTAAGGATCGTCAAACCGCCTCTCTTCAGGGGGCTTTTCCTGTTCCAGAGCGCGCAATCCAACAATCAGCTTTGCTGTCGTTTTTGTTTTGTGCTCATAGAGTAAATCAATCTTTTCAGCATCAAAGGCATTGCGTTTCAACCCTTTGATATCCTGTGCCCAGTAGGTAAAATCCGCAACAGCTACAAGTTTATCACCATTGAACATTTTTACCGGAATGGTTACCACCACCTTGCTGCTGTTTGCATAACGTTTTGCAAGACCTTCCCATCTTCCTTTTTCAATCTCGGCCCTGCAGGTCAGGTCATTACAACTGGGTGTAAGCCACTTGATTGACGCCTTGGCTCCCCACATATAGCCGGCGTTTTCATCAACCGACGGCCAGAAACCGATAATCGGGACCCGATGAAACAACGTGGTCAGGGCAAGACCCCCGGTATATTCTGCAGCAAGCAACATCAATGGACCTTGATGAGCAATATACTGATTCGAAGCATTTGGAATTAGCGGAAGCTCGGTTTCAGCATAGCCACGAGCAACATCCGTAATTTTCCAGTCAATAAAACCAAGAGCCGGAACCGACTCGTGAAAGGATTGAGTAAGGGATTCAAGGTTGAACCGATCCTTGCGGTCCTCCTCCCATGCATCGATTGAATTCAAAAGAAAAGAGGGGCTGAAGTTAAGTTCCATTGTTAGTTACTACTTGTTAAGCCTCTGAGGGGACACCTGTTTATCATTTCAGGATTAACGCCAGTTGGCAAAGAAGAGTACAACTTGCTCGCCAAACAAATCATTTTTAAAATGAATATTTGACAACAAAGCCTTTTAACAAATGCTACACATCCCATACCAGACGATAATGAGCAGCACACAAAATAAATAGAGGGGATGAAAGAGAAAAAAAAGCCCAACATCCCAAAAGGATTAAATTTAACATTCTTTTGTGAAAAGAACACACACGACCATCAATTACATCTGATTACCATACCAACAGATAACTTAAATCACACACATTTCGCTGTCACACAAAAAACAATCTGACTGTTTAATCCTTGCCGAGCATACCGGAAAATACCTTAAGAAGAAGCTTCAACAGAATCAAAGAATTGGAACCAATAATGTTGACCGACAACACTATCTTTTCGGCATAGCCACCTTTTGCCTGATGACCCTGCCATCACTCTTTCTGCTCTGGTACACCCTCGGCAACTGAGCGCCGGACAGAAGGGCGCCTCTCTTTATTGTCGTGAGCGGTTTGAAGATTTTTGAACCACGAAACAGACGAAATTACACGAAATAGTAGGGGCAATCCCTTGTGGTTGCCCGGCAAATTCCTCTTTGTCCTTGTTGTCCTTGTTCTCTTTTCAGAGCACCACCCAACGCAGTAATCGGGTTTCGGAATAATTAATAGCGGTGCCCTAAAGAGACAATCGAGATAGTCGAGCACGTCCCGGAACCTCAGCAGCATCCATCAACTTTCGCACCGTACCTCCGCCATCCGAAACATTCTCACCGGCAAAAAGCTCCTCCCCACCACGAAGAACAACGCCCATATCAATGCCCCCACCACACCTGCATCACACTTAGAGATACTATCTTTTTTGACGCTTGCACTTTTTTGTTGTTTCGGCTATTTTTATACTCAATAATAAAATTAGCCGCAAGATGCCTTATAATACAAGAACACTTGAACGTTTTTTTCTGGAAGCGAGTCAACAATTCCCCGTCATGCTGCTGACCGGACCTCGCCAAACCGGAAAAACAACGTTCATGCGACACCTTGCAGGAGAAGAGCGAACGTATGTCACTCTTGACGACCCGATGCTCCGGGCACTCGCCAGAGATGAGCCTGCGCTGTTCCTGCAACGCTTTACCTCACCGGTTCTCATCGACGAAATCCAATATGCTCCCCAGCTCCTGCCATACATTAAAATGGCGGTGGACAACGAACCGAAAGCTGGAAAATTCTGGCTCACCGGTTCACAGCAATTCCATTTGATGAAGGGTGTCACTGAATCGCTCGCCGGTCGTATCGGGGTGGTCAACCTGCTTGGATTCTCGCAGAGAGAGCTTTTGGGCACTCCTTCTGCAGAACCGTTTCTGCCGGTTCCGGAAATCATAAAACAACGAGCACAAAGCCGGCAATTGCTTCTGCCGGAACTCTACCGGAAAATCTGGCTCGGATCGTTTCCCGCTCTTCATCAGGAGAATCCTGCCGATCATGACCTGTTCTACAGTTCATACGTCCAGACCTATCTGCAACGTGATGTGCGGGATCTGGCCAATGTCGGCGACGAAAGCGCATTTCTGAGATTTCTTCGCTCCTGTGCAGCACGAACCGGCCAGATGCTCAATATTCTGGACCTTTGCCGCCAGAGCGACATCAACCATGCAACAGGAAAACGATGGCTCTCGATTCTCGAAAACTCAGGCATCGTCTACCTGCTCGAACCGTGGCACACCAATATCAACAAAAGAGTGGTGAAAACTCCAAAACTGTACTTCCTCGATACAGGACTTGCAGCCTGGCTGACCGAGTGGACCTCCCCCGAAACGCTGGAAGCGGGAGCAATGTCAGGAGCCATTCTTGAAAGCTGGGTGGTATCGGAGATCATCAAAAGCTGGTGGCATAACGGCAAGCGTGCCCCAATCTATTACTATCGCGACAAGGATGCCAAAGAGGTCGATCTGCTCATTCATCAGAACGGCACACTCTTCCCTGTCGAAATAAAAAAATCGGCAACTCCGGGAAAAGATGCCATTCGCCATTTCCAGGTGCTTCAAACCCTGAAACAACAAATCGGACAGGGATGCATCATCACGCTTGCCCCCATGTATCTCCCGATTACATCAACCACTGATAACGTACCTACTGGAATGCTGTAACCCCGGGATCAGGAATACAGTATTCCAACCAGCAAGAAGAGTCCACAACATTCATATTCTCTCTTCTTCTCTTTTGATCTCAGTGTTAATAACCTTAAAGATACCTTTGAGCGATTTCATTGGTTGGATTGGTACAAGTTCAATCCGACTGCCATAGGTGATGATCTCCATCGTCGTTCCGGCACAAAGGCCAATATCTTCTCTAATTTCTTTTGGTAAGCGATCAACAAAAAGTCGCTCCGCAATATCGAGTCATTTTAGCCTGATTCATTAACGTCCGCACTTGTTTTACTTCGGCATCAATTCTTGTGGAGCGCTTATAATAACCTGAAACTTACTTGAAACAGTGACAGTATTCATCAATTATCTGCATGGGTTACTATAATACGATTGCTATAGGTCATTAAAAATTCTATTGAGCACGCAGGGTTAGTTTAACGTTTGAGTTAAGCCGCGTGGCTACGCGACGCGGGAAAACTGGAAACAGATGGCGTAGCCATGTCGGCTTGAACGAAAGGTTAGGGAACGACAGGGCGAACAAGTGTCAGGTGTCATAGTGGTGCTGCCAATAGAGCTCACTCACTCTCTTCCAAAGGGCGTTGACATTGGGCCAGTCCATGGCGCGGTTGTAACGCTTGAATTTCACGCTGCCCGGCACTGGTTCCCAGAGTGCCTTGTTCCTTGTGTCGAGCGTATCCTCCCACTCAGTTCTGTCCTTAGGAATGGGATAGCGCCCAGACCACCGAATCGCTGCCGTCAGTATCCGAAGCAAATCCTCGTCGTCGACAGAGACCGGAAAGCCAACGTAAATCGCGAGGTCGACCAACCTGTGATGTGTGAGAACCTTCTTCCCTTGCGCTACAGCAACGGCCTTAAGGAGGAGTTCGAGTGACATCCCCCAGAGCATCTCGTAAACGTGGTTGCCAGCAATGCCAATGCTGAAACCAGAGCCGAGGTTAAACTCGTTCGCCACAGTCGCAGCGAAGTGAGGATCCGCGGCCGCGCGGAGTGCCGCTGCGGACCCGCGAAGATCGCTGGCGCAATTGTACCAGTACAGAGAAGTGGCCTGTGCACGGTCGAATCGGTCGTTCTTGGGCATGAGTGGTTCCGGAAAGTTCCCTAACAATAATTAGATGGATCCGCCTATACTGCGGATTTTTGACTTGTAGTACATATAAGACGTCATTTTCAAACCCAAATAAATAGCTCTAACCGTTTTTTATAAATAAGTTAAAACTGTTATTGCTTTTTATTTCAGCGTTTTATATGGATCGGCATAAAAACGATGCTTACAAGCCGTCAACAGGGCTTTTTTCTTCAGGACCACCTTTGTTTAAAACTTGTGCATAAACCATTGTAGCACTTACATCTTTGTGCCCCAAAAACCAGATCGTCGTTACTAAACTGTGCTAATGGACGCCATCCCGGAAGGGAAAAAAGGGCGGCTGCAAAGTCTACATTTTTACGTAAGAAGAATACACCAGATTTTCAAGTAACAGCAGATTATAATTATGCATGTCGACTTTTGAATACTCTGTAAGAAGCAAAAATGAGCCTCTCATAGTTCACTCACCCATCGCCTCACTTATCCGCTCTCTTGCAAACTGGCTGAGACGGGCTATGCCGAGATTTCGGGCCAGTTCAACCGGATTGCCATTCGTTGCAAGCAATTTATCAATTGCCCTGATCTCTTCCGTGCAGATATATTCTACCTTGCTCATTTCATCATCGCGGTTTTTCCATCGGGCTGGGGCGTGACGCTCCTCAAACCGCTCTCTTGGCCAGAAGAAGAGCCCTACCTTTTCCCTGCTATGACATTGACGGCGTTTGGCGATGGCGAGTACAATGTCCTGGATTTGATTTCCGGCCCGCTTGAATCCATGGAAACGGGCAATCCTCCTGAAGAGGACCTCTTCGTGGATCGGGCCTTCCTGCTTTATGACGTGATCGATCATTTCAGTCAAACGAGAAGCGTACTCCTCTGTGTAGAAAAGATCGGGTTCAGGGCTGAATCGTTCAATATCGAGCTGAGCAAGTTCATAGGTGC
>JAAXXL010000015.1 GCA_013334485.1 Chlorobiaceae bacterium
TGCTCAGTAAAAAATCGGCTGAAATTGCAAGAGTGCTCTCAACAATTCCTGGGGGAACCGATCTCTCTGTTGAAAAAGTCTCAGGCCAGCCCTATCTGACCGTAAACATCGACCGCTCGAAAATTGCCCGCTACGGGCTGAATATCAGCGATGTGCAACGGGTTATAGAGATCGGTGTAGCCGGTAAGGCTGCATCACAGTTGTACGAAGGGGACCGCAGCTTCGACATTACTGTTCGACTTCCTGAAGAAAAAAGGAACTCTCTTGAAGCGCTCAAAACGCTTATGATCACCACAAAAACAGGGGTTAACGTACCTCTCGAACAGCTCGCTGAAATCAACATGATTGAAGGGCCGGTTCAGATAAGCCGTCAGGACGGTGTAAGAAGAATCGGTATCGAGATGAATATTACCGGCAGGGATATCGGCGGGTTTGTGACCGAGGCAAAGCAGAAGATCAGGGCGCAGGTCAAGCTGCCTGCAGGATATTATATCACCTGGGGAGGACAGTTCGAGAACCAGCAGCGAGCGATGAACAAACTGATGATCATCGGACCGGTTGCCATCGGCCTGATACTGCTGCTTCTCTTCATCACCTTCCGCTCTATCCGTCTGGCACTCCTGGTCATATCCAATCTGCCGTTTGCTCTGATCGGCGGGGTTTTTGCGCTCTACATCTCCGGGCAGTACCTCTCTGTTCCTGCGTCGGTCGGTTTTGTTGTCCTGTTTGGAGTTGCGGTACTCAACGGGCTGGTGCTGGTATCACGCATATCCCAACTGCGTGAGGAAGGTCTTGAACTGTATGAAGCCATCAAAAAAGGATCTCTTGATCGCCTGCGTCCGGTGTTGATGACCGCATCTATTGCGATTTTCAGCTTGCTGCCGATGCTGCTCTCAAGCGAAACCGGTTCCGAAATACAGAAACCGCTTGCAACCGTTGTTGTTGGCGGCCTGATAACCTCAACATTGCTCACACTGCTGATTATCCCGTCAGTTTATGGATGGTTTGAAAAGACAAAGGTCGAGAAAGCGATCTGATTGCGGATGCATTGAAGAGCCTCTCCTGACCGATGCACAGGAATGGAAAAAGCCCTGATGGTTCAATACATCAGGGCTTTTTTTATGAAACAACTCTCAATGGAAAAAAAAGCAATGCCTATTTCTGGAAGAGCAGTACAGCAAATACGGCTACAAAAAAGAGTACCTGGAGGGCAAAGCTGATTTTATCGATTTTAATCATCCTCAGAACACTTGCGGGGGACTCCCTGTCAAGCTTGCTGTTGATTATAATGATCTGAATCAGGGTCAGCCCCACAGAGAGGTAGGCAAGAAGGTATATTTTATCCATCAGCACCAATGAGGAGCAGCCCGGAATTGCATCCAGTGCTGATTGCTGTAAAAAAACAATCGTCAATAAAGCTGTTGCGGGCATGGCAACGCGGACTTCAAACAATGTTGGATTCAAAAGCAACGAGAGCCAGTTGGACATCAGGATAATCAGCAATGGAAGCATGAGTTTCCAGATAAAAAAGTTGATATATCGCTCAAGATTCAGGGAGATTTTGAGACCTGCATATTTTGATGCCGAGGCTATACCTTTTTCGCCGAAATCAGTTCCATAGTCGTGGATATAACTGCTTGCATCAAGTCCCGTAACTTTCCAGCCCGGAACCTTCAGGCCGCCATCATAACCCGAAGAGGAGCCGTCAGGAACGTAATAACATTGCTCATACGTTTCAGTTGAGTTTTCGACAAACAACGACAACGCCTGTTTATCAAGGGGATAACTGCTCAGGTTAAATGGCTGAAAAAAGACTCCGTCAAGACGGATAATCTGATAGTTCTCTCCATTACTCAACACTTTCGGAGTGTCAAGCAGTTTCTTTTTTGTCAAGCTTGCATCCTGTACAAGATTGGTAAAATCCAGTGATGCTACAGGGTCTACATCCCCCTTCCACCGAAGCCACATATAGGCAGTAATAGAGTAGGTGCTGGCTTTCAGATCAAGATTGTAGACGTTGATACCATAGATACCAACCGTTACTTTCTGCGCTCCGGGAGCAGGGGTATCCATATTCACCAGTGTCCCCTGGGTATTGCGGAGTGATGATGAGAGCCTGTGCTTTACCGGAGTGGCTTCTGCTGCAAAGGTTGTTTGCGAAACAAAAAGTATGAGCAAAAGCAGTATTAACGATTTCGTCAAAACAATCAGCCTGTCACTTGTCAATTGTTGCATATGGTTTTTTAAGCGCATAGATATACCCCATTGTTGATTTGGTTAAATAAAAACAGTTATAACGATTTCTCTTGCGAAGCAATTGAAAGGCAGAAAAAATCCAGGCGGCTAACAATGCGGACGGTGTACAAACGTCAAGGAAGAGAACCAGAAAACAGCGCGTGTCTTCAGAATAAAAAAGCCTGAATTTAAGGCTAATCGAATTATTACCCAAAAAATTTCAATGAATAAGCAGCAATAGCACAATAAAACATCGCAAAATCAGTATTAACTGAGTGTAACCGCAAAGCATATTGCTGTTCTATTCTCTGAGAGAGAGCGATTGTACGCAGCTTTCAATAACACGAATATCAACTTCTGCACATCCGCCTCTTTTTCCCTTTTCATATTCGAAAGGGTTATCCAGATCCTTTATCAACAGATAGATGTAGGTATAGAGAAGCGTCACAAATGCCGTAATGAATACTTCAGTAAAATTGGTATCAAACGTTGTTATAAACAGGGATGCGATGGTCAGTGTAATGATCACCTCAAGAATTGCGTACCCGGCAGGAATAAAACCGGTATCAGCAATCACACCCAACCGTGTAACACTCCCCCGCAAGGCCTGAAATTCATTCTGAACTTTCATGACAACAGGAGCTGCAATTCCGGACTTGTACATCTGGCTGGTTACAGGTTTTTGAGAATCATTTATTTCACTCAACAGCTCCTTGCTGCTCATCTCCTGGTAGATATACGACAACAGATGAGAGGCAATACTCCTCAAGGATTTTTTTGCGGCAGCACAATCAATTTCTGAATTATCCTGATACTTGGAATCTGAACCGACAAGCGTCAAGACGTCATATATATTTTCCAGATTACCACACATATTTGCCGGAATTTTTTCCGACTCCTTGAAATCAGCCATAACTCCATTAACCAGTATGCTTGAAAAGAATACACCGGCACCAAGCAACACTCCAATATCAGAGAACTTTATATACCCTGTAAAACCAAGGATATAGTGAACCGACAGCTTGACGGCAATCACCACAATTACGACAACAAGTGAAGGCAACAACAGCTTGAATCTGAATAAACCTTTAAACATAAAACAGGATCAGGATAATGTTGAAACAGGATAAACTGAAACGGATGATAATTGAATGCGCGCAAACATGTAATGGAAAAGCTTTACAAATTTCAGGAATCCGTAAAGCTCGTAAAACACTCGATTCCAGGAAGGTGCTGGACAAAAGCATTTAAAAAAACGCAGACAAAATACACTTATTCTGAAAAGATTGCGGGTTTTTCAGATTTGAAACCACAAATAATTGCGATTTATGGGCACCGCTATTAATTGTCATGAGAAACCCGAGGAGAAAGCAGCACAGAAACCGGCGTACACCATCAACCTGACATGCAGAATAACCCACCCAACTGATCAATTGACCCGGTATCCTGCCGACCGCCACTCTCCACTTTTTTTGAGCACCAATGTCACCGTTTCAACGATAAATCTCTTATGGGCAAATTCCGTCCGAAAATTCAAGAGTGCATACTTTCCGAGTGGCATGCCGGGAAGAGTGCCCGACTCCCTGACGTTCTTCACCTCAGGACGGCTGTAACAGCGATGAATGTCCAGTTGATGCTTGACGATAATCGCCCTGATCCTGAACTTATAGCCCTCGCACTTTGTCTATTAAAGTGTTAGACGAAAGAGTGATCAGAAAAGAGCGGTTACAAGGGTGTTGAGGGTATTCGTATGGGTGAAGGAAATAATTTAACTGATAGATAAAATGAACACGATAAAGATAGTTGCGATCCTGTTGATGCTATCGGGGATAGTGGGACTTGTCTTTGGCAGTTTCAATTACACAAAAGAGACCGAAGAGGTAAAGTTGGGACCGCTCGAACTCTCCATAAAGGAAAAAAAACAGTCAATATACCGGTTTGGGCCGGAGTGGGGGCGATTGTTGCCGGTGGAGTGCTGCTGGTTTACGGCACAAAAAAAAGTTAACGCTTTAGTTGTGATCGGTAAACAAAAATCACCGCAGCATGCTGAATGGCTTTTATAAAAGAGTGTTTGAGCGCATCCTTGATGATGCAGATGTCAAAATCGGTGGCCGGAGGGCGTGGGACATCCAGGTCCATAATGAGGCTCTCTATCACCGTGTTGTGACCCAGGGGAATCTTGGTCTGGGTGAGGCCTATATGGAGGGGTGGTGGGATTGTGAGCAGCTTGAAGAGTATTTTTACCGGGTTATCGACTCAAAAGCCGAGCATAAACTCTCCCCTCCGGTCATGCTCATCGGAAAGGTAATGAGCAAGCTCTACAATATGCAGCGCCCCTCAAGAGCCTTCAGGGTTGCAGAGAAGCACTACAACATCGGCAACGACCTCTTCAAGGCGATGCTTGACAAGCGGATGCTTTACAGTTGCGGTTACTGGAAAGAGGCGAACACCCTTGAAGAGGCACAGGAGAAGAAGCTCCATCTCATTTTTCAAAAGCTGCAGCTCAGGCCGGGAATGACGGTGCTTGACATCGGATGCGGATGGGGTGGAGCTGCACAGTTTGCGGCAGAACACTACGGCGTTTCAGTTCACGGCGTAACGGTCTCAACCGAACAGGCTGCCATTGCCCGCGACTATTGTGCCGCTTGGCCGGTTACCATTGAAGTTATTGACTACCGCAAGATGACGGGCAACTACGACAGGATCTACTCCATCGGCATGTTCGAGCATGTTGGATACAAGAACTATCGGGAGTATTTCAAAATTTCTCATGAGTGCCTGAAAGAGGATGGCTTGATGCTGCTTCACTCCATTGGAGGCAACACCTCAAGCACAAGCGTTGAACCATGGGCAAACAAGTACATCTTTCCGAACGCAAACATTCCCTCAGCAACCCAGATCGCTTCCGGTTATGAAGGGCTCTTTACACTCGAAGACTGGCACGTCTTTACCCATGACGACTACGCCAAAACACTGATGGCCTGGTATGAAAACATTGAGAAGCAGTGGACGATGCTGCCGGACCGATACGACGAAGTGTTTCAACGCATGTGGCGATACTATCTCTTGAGCTGCACGGGCGGGTTCAGATCGAGAACAAACCAGTTGTGGCAACTGCTGCTTTCAAAGAGAGGCATCAGAGAGTGCTACTCCATTCCGAGGTAACGGGTTGTTACGCATCCATCCTTTTGAGCAGCAGGCTGCTCAGGCAAAAAGTTCAAGGGGATCAATCTCAAGGAACTCCTGCCATGGAATACCCGAGTTCCCGACCAGAAGTACCTTGTCGGGATTGTATTGACGTCGGAACGCTTCCATGCCCGATGCTCGATGCGTATGGCCGCTTTTTATCTCCAGTCCGATAACTTTTCCGGAGTGAACCAGAACAAAATCCACCTCATAATTTCCCTGACGCCAATAATAAAGGTCAAGTGCATCACTACTTGTATGATTAAGAAGATGGGCACCAATTGCTGACTCTACCCATCTTCCCCACAATGCCGGGTTCGAAGAAACTGTATGGAAGGAGAGCTGCTGCTGTGCACTGACAAGCGCGGTGTTGTACACCTGGAATTTCGGACTTGAAGCTTTTTGCCGCAGTGATTCCTGGCTGTACTTTGCCAGCCCTCCCAATAGCCCTGCGGTATCAAGCAGCCGCAGATAGTGAGAGAGTGTTGTGGTATTTCCGGCATCCTGCAACTGACCAAGCATTTTTGTGTAGGAAAGAATCTGACCTGAATAACTGCATCCCAGTTCAAACAACCGTTTCATAAGGGCCGGCTTGTCTACCCGGGTAAGCATAAGAATATCCTTTGAAATGCTTGTTTCAATCAACGATTCTGCAACATATCTTGCCCAGCGTGGTTCATCCTCTACGAGAGCTGCTGCTCCGGGATATCCGCCAAACCAGACATATTGTTCGGGTGAAAAATCGAACGCTTTTTTCATCTCCCCGAAAGACCAGTGGCCAATGTAAATTGTTTCAAACCGTCCGGCGAGCGATTCAGAAAGCCCCTGCTGGAGTAACAATCTGGAAGAGCCCAAAAGAATCACTTTGAGCGATTGATTATTGAGTGTATCGGCATCCCACTCTCGCTTTACAGCTTCACTCCAGTTACTGATTTTCTGAATCTCGTCTATGACAAGCACAGCCTCCTGCTGCCCGGAGTGGCGGAGTTTAAGACGTGCTGCTTCCCATTGCTGCGTGATCCAACCGGAGTGCCCGGCAGCAACAAGATCCGCTGAAGCAAAATGAACAGGAAGCGAGGTTGCCTGCATAAACTGCCGGGCAAGAGTGGTTTTACCAACCTGACGGGGTCCGTGCAGCACCTGGATGAATTGACGCGGCTCAGATTCAATCCGCTTCGCCAGCACTGCTTTTTGCGATCTCTCAATGATCATAATATTTTACTCAATACGTTGAGTGAATTTACTCAACGTATTGAGTAATTCAAAACAAACAAACAAGTGGGCGATAAACCGAACAAAAGAGGCAGTGGTATCGAATAGCTCCGGATCTCAAATCAAAATGGTAACTTGCCATATAAAAATGAATACGGCACTGCGCAGAACACCAGGGCACCTCTGTTAACCCGCTTTCAAAATCATGAAATCATACAACAAAGAACTCTGGCTTGAGATTCCTGCACGAATGGATTTTGTCAATATCACCGGCAAGGTTGAGCGGGCTCTGGAGGAGAGCGGCATTCAGGAGGGACTCTGCCTCGTCAATGCGATGCACATAACCGCATCAGTCTTTATCAACGATGACGAACCGGGGCTGCATCAGGACTACAAAAAATGGCTTGAGGAGCTGGCTCCGCATGAACCGCTCAGCCGCTACCAACATAACAGAACCGGAGAGGATAATGGTGATGCCCATCACAAGCGGCAAATCATGGGACGGGAGGTTGTTGTTGCCGTCACCAAAGGGCGACTCCATTTCGGCACCTGGGAGCAGATCTTCTACGGAGAGTTCGACGGCAAAAGAAAAAAGCGGGTGCTGATCAAAATCATCGGAGAGTAGACAAACAAAAAAGGCCCGCAAGTGCGGACCTTTTTTGTTTGTTCATTCTGGTATTGTTCAGTGCTCGAAAAGCATTTCCGAGTAGGTCGGAAGCTGCCAGCGGCTGCGGTCAACCATCAACTCAAGGCGGTCGGAGACTTCACGGACTTTAACCATGAATGGAAGCAGAACGTCAGCACAGTAATCGGCCTTGTCGAACTCGCTGTCAAGCGTCTCAAGCTTTTCAACTGCCTCATCAAACTCACCGGTCAAATCAATCAAGGTTGAAAGATTTTCGGCCAGCTTTTTGAGATGATCGGCCTGGCTCTTGATTGCCTTGTCGGAAAGACCGATAGCCTCTGCTGCAGCAAGCAGGTTGTTGAAGGAGCTGCCGATGTCACCCTGATATTCTGAAACATCAGGAATAACAAAGGTCTTCAACATGAGCTGCAGGGTACGGGCTTCGATATCGATACCCTTGACATAGCGCTCGAGACGGATGTGCAGACGTGAATTGGTCTCTTCTCCAGTCAGTACACCGTACTTGATAAAGAGATCCCGAACATCCTGCTTGAGCAATACTCTGAGCGACTGCGGCGTATTCTTCAGGTTTGGCAGATCGTTATCTTTCGCATACTGCTGAAGGGCTTCACTGTAGTTATCGCCCTGGTAGCGGATTGCCTTGGTAGCAGTGATCTGCTCACGGAGGGTCTCAAGGATAGCGGAATCCCTGTCTTTTCCTGCCTTGATTTTGGCAAGAATGGAATCGGCGATTCCGTCAACAGCTTCGGCCATAAGGGTGTTGAGCACCATGTTGGGCACAGAAGCAGCCTGGGATGAACCGACAGCCCTGAACTCAAATTTGTTGCCGGTAAAGGCGAACGGTGAGGTACGGTTACGATCGGTATAGTCCTTGTTGACCTCGGGCACCTGTGCCAGACCGAGGTTGAGAACCTGTTTTTCAGTTTTAAGATCTACCTTGCCACTCTCAATTGCGTCAAGAACTCTCTCAAGCAACTCACCGAGGAAGACGGTTACAACAGCAGGAGGAGCCTCGTTAGCACCAAGACGGTGATCGTTACCCATGCTGGCGATGGACATTCTCAGCACATCGGCCCTCTTGTAAACGCCTTTCAGCACGGCAACAAGGAAAACAAGGAACTGGATATTCTTTTCCGGAGTATCACCTGGATCGAGCAGGTTTACACCGGTGTCGGTGCCGATTGACCAGTTGTTGTGCTTGCCTGAACCGTTGATGCCGGCAAAGGGCTTTTCAGCAAGAAGAAGGGCAAATCCTTTCTTGTCGGCAATCTTTCTCATCACTTCCATGACAAGCAGGTTGTGATCGACGGCAATGTTGGCCTCTTCAAAAATCGGAGCAATCTCGAACTGGTGAGGAGCAACCTCGTTGTGACGGGTTTTTGCAGGAATACCGAGCAGATAGAGCTCGTGCTCGACATCCTGCATGAACTCAAGTACACGATCAGGAATTGATCCGAAATAGTGATCCTCAAGCTGCTGGCCTTTCGGAGGAAGGGCGCCAAGCAGAGTACGACCGCACATGACAAGGTCAGGACGCTCTGTGTAGAATTTTTTGTCGATCAGGAAGTACTCCTGCTCGCATCCTGCGAAAGTTTTAACGCGTGAAACACCGCTGACTCCAAGGGCTTCAAGAAGCCTGATGGAAGATTTGCTTACAGCATCCATGGAACGCAATAGCGGGGTTTTGGCATCAAGCGCTTCACCGTTATAGGAGATGAAGACGGTCGGAATACAAAGAGTGAGATCTTTGCCGCCCTTCATAAGAAATGCAGGACTTGAAGGATCCCATGCGGTATAGCCACGGGCTTCAAAGGTGGTACGCATGCCGCCGGACGGGAAGCTGGAAGCATCAGGCTCACCCTGGATCAACTGCTCGCCGGAAAAACGCTCAATCGGTGTGCCATCTCGGTCAATTGACAGGAATGCGTCGTGCTTTTCTGCCGTTGAGCCGGTCATTGGCTGAAACCAGTGGGTGTAATGAGTGGCACCCTTCTCCATTGCCCACTCCTTCATACCGTGTGCCACAACACCGGCAATCTCTTCGGTAATTTTTTTACCTGCCTTGATGGTGCCCTGCAATGCTGTAAACACCTCTTTTGGAAGGCGTGCACGCATGGCTTTCTGGTCAAAGGTCATCGCACCAAAGTAAGTGGAAACCGGAATTTTACTATCACTGCTCAAGAGAACCTCCTTGTTGATTTGCTTGATACTGCCTGTTGCTAAAAAAAATGAAAAACTGAATGCTATTTTCTTGATCTCTTTTCATCAAACGTAATCAGAACCTGACGATCCTGAAGATTGCTGCGAACAATTTCCGCACTGATCTTTTTGTTTTTCTTGAGCTGGGAGAGCACAAAACTTGTATTGGTACCGAGAACTCCCGGCCAGCTCTGTATTCTGGAAAGAAACTGCTCAAGCGATGCCGTATTGTGGGTCATAACCTTCAAAATATGCGACCCTTCACCGGTAACGGAAAAACACTCCATAATCTCATCCTCTTTCATCACATGCTCCATAAATGATTTATAGTGCTTGGATGAATCAATCCTTACCCGTACAAAAGCATGAATGTCAAAACCAAGCTGCCGCTCATCAACTTCCATGGTGAAGCCTTTGATGATGCCGTTCTTCTGCAGCTTGTCGAGCCTCTCGCTGACTGATGGTATGGAAAGACCAACCACTTCAGCCAGTTCACTCAACCGAACTCTGCCATTTTCACCAAGTGACTCAATGATTTTAAGATCAATCAGATCAAGATGTCCGGACATAAGCGGTTTTTGATTTATCGAATTTTATGAAAATTACACAATTGTAAGAAATAAACAACAGTTTTCTTTAGAATTCACAACCTTTCGGCCCTTTATCTTAAATTATTTAGGACTTATCCTCTTTAGCGACATATTGATGAGAAGTGAAGCTGTTGCGGGTTGCTTTCTTTTTGTTGTTTTTGCAATTTATCGAAATAGCGCAAAGAGTCCAGAAGAAGAGCTTTTTTTTTCAAACCGTTATCCTTTACTGTTATTCCATGCCTCAACAAGAGATAAATACCAGAGATAACCGGCCGCTTTCAGGAAAACCTGTCGAAAAAAGAGGGTTTCCGCCTGTTCCTCGCCGCCCTGCAAATCAGGATCTGCGATTTGTCATCAGCGAATCATTCCGGCTCGGCATGAGAATACTATCGGAACTTGACAAAGCACTAAAAGCCTTGAAAGGGTGACGCAATAATGCCCTGCTGTCGAATGCCTGCATGATCCGATTTTCGTTATAGACTGTTCATTACGTATATTACCCCGCTTGAAACGGGCAATCCACTTATTCTTTCCAAATAATAATCAGAGTTAATCGGTGAAAATAGCAATTTTCGGAGCCGGGGTTGCAGGGCTCAGTGCAGCAATAGAGCTTGTCGATAAAGGGCACTCGGTAGAGATTTATGAAAAACGCAAAGTGCTTGGCGGCAAGGTTTCCGTCTGGAAAGATAGTGACGGGGATTCCGTTGAGTCGGGACTTCATATTGTTTTCGGCGGATACTCTCAACTTCAGCAATATCTCAAGCGGGTAGGCGCTGAAAACAACTACTCATGGAAAGAGCACGCTCTTATCTATGCCGAAAGTGACGGCAACCAATCATTTTTCAAAAAGGCCAACCTTCCGAGCCCGTGGGCAGAGGTTGTTGGGGGATTGCAGACCAGCTTTCTGACCATGTGGGACAAGCTCTCCCTCATCAAAGGGCTCTACCCTGCCCTTGCCGGAAATGAGGAGTATTTCCGCAGCCAGGATCACATGACCTACTCTGAATGGCACCGCCTCAGAGGCGCTTCGGAACACTCACTGCAGAAACTGTGGCGCGCCATTGCGCTTGCCATGAATTTCATTGAGCCGAATGTTATCAGCGCCCGACCGATGATTACCATTTTCAAATATTTCGGTACTGATTACGCGGCAACCAAGTTCGGATTTTTCCGCAAAAATCCGGGTGACTCGATGATCGAACCGATGCGGCAGTATATACAGAGCAAGGGTGGAAGGATTTTTGTTGATGCAAAACTGAGCCGCTTTGAACTTAACAGCGACGAGACGATAAAGCATGCTGTGCTTCGCGATGGCCATACCATTACGGCTGACGCCTATATTTCAGCACTTCCGGTACATAATATCAAAACCGTTCTGCCTGTTGAGTGGCTCGCCCACAACTATTTCCGCAATCTGCATCAGTTCGAGGGCAGTCCGGTAGCAAACTGCCAGCTCTGGTTTGATCGCAAGATTACCGATACCGACAACCTGATGTTTTCACAGGGCACCACCTTTGCAACCTTTGCCGATGTTTCGCTGACCTGCCCTGAAGATTTCCAGAACGGGGTGGGAACATCGAACGGAGGCAGTGTCATGAGCCTTGTTCTTGCGCCGGCGCACAACCTCATGACCATGCCGAACGACGTCATTATCAGCATGGTCATGAAGGATATTCACGACCGCTTCCCGAAATCCCGTGATGCAAAACTGCTTAAATCAACCCTGGTCAAAATTCCAGAGTCGGTATACAAGGCGGTACCCGATGTTGATCAGTTCCGTCCGGACCAGATCAGCCCGATAAAAAATTTCTTTCTCGCCGGTGATTACACCTATCAGCGATACCTCGCATCCATGGAGGGTGCTGCATTGAGCGGAAAACAGGCCGCAGAGAAGCTTCTCAGCAAGCTTGGAGGCTGATTGGAGACGTTTATGGACAAATCACCCTCACCCCGTAACCGTCCGGGAACAGCGACCCCGCCAGCCGCACAAGTAAAACTGCTTGAAGAGACCGAGTGCGGCATTCCTCCTTTTGCAAAAAGAGTTGCCCGGTCAGGATACACGCCGCTTCGTCCGGCGGAGATTGAGGTACTGCAGATCAATACCGGCTATACCTGCAACCTTCTCTGCCGCCACTGCCATGTTGACGCAGGTCCGGATCGCCGGGAGATGATGACACGCGCCACCATGGATTTCTGCCTTGATGCCCTGAAGGGAAGCAACATAAAAACCGTTGATATTACCGGGGGTGCGCCGGAAATGAACCCGGAATTCCGCTGGTTCATCGAGAAGATCAGAGAGTGCCTGCCTGAGGGAACGATCCTTGTCCGCTCAAACCTTACGCTTTTTACTACCAGCGAAAAGTACCGTGCTCTGCCGGAATTCCTCAAAGAGCAACGGGTAAACATCATCGCCTCACTCCCCTGCTATACGCGCGAAACGGTTGACCAGGTCAGAGGAGAGGGAGTATTCGACCGCTCCATCGCAGCTCTCAAACTGCTTAACACCCTCGGCTACGGAATTGAAAAGAGCGGCCTTGAACTCAATCTTGTCTATAACCCGCCGGGTCGTGTACTGCCGGGAGATCAGAGTGAGCTGGAAAAAGAGTACCGCCAGCATCTTGCTGATGAGTTCGGTATTGTGTTCAGCCATCTCTACACCATCACCAATATACCGGTGAGCCGCTTTCTCAATGAGCTGCTTGAAAGCGGAGCGTATTGCAGTTATATGGCTCTCCTCGAAAAAAACTACAATCCGCTCGCAGTTGATAAAATGATGTGCAGAACAACCGTTTCCGTGGGTTGGGATGGCACGCTTTACGACTGTGATTTCAACCAGATGCTTCATCTTCCGACCAGAAAACCGGCTCCGCAGCATATCAAGGAGTTCAATGAAGCCAAACTCCGAAACCGTACGATAACCCTGGGACAGCACTGTTACGGATGTACGGCCGGGGCGGGATCAAGTTGTCAGGGTTCCCTTGTCTGACTCAATGGTTAACAAACCTGTAACCGCATAAAGGCACATCGATGCATACAAAGAGATTGCTGATCATCTTCACGCGCAACCCGATTCCGGGCAAAGTAAAAACACGGTTGGCAGCCGAAATCGGTGATAAAAAAGCCCTTGAAATTTATGAATCACTCAGAAGCCATACCGCCAGAGTTACAAGATTGGTGAACGCAAAAAAAGAGATTTTTTTTTCAAACTTGATCCCGGCTGAAGACCTCCTCCTCACCAAAGAGACAACCGCCCGACTTCAACAGGGCAAGGATCTTGGCGAGCGCATGCATAACGCGCTCAATTCCGGATTTAAAACCGGCGCACGCCGTATAGTGCTCATAGGAACAGACTGCCATGAACTGAGTACGGAGATCATCGAAGAGGCATTTTCAGCACTTGAACACTCCGACACCGTTATCGGCCCGGCCAACGATGGGGGCTTTTACCTGATCGGGATGAAAGAAGCAATACCTGAACTATTCCTGGAGCGCGAGTGGAGCAACCCGGATGTGCTTCAGGAGAGTATCGACATTCTCCTTCGTCTTAACATCAGCTTCAAACAGCTCAGGGAGCTGTCGGACATTGATACGCTGGAAGATCTGAAAAAGAGCGAATTATGGAAACCGGAAGCCTAAGCGTTATTATACCGACCTTCAACGAAGAGGCCGGAATTGCTGAAAGCTTGCAGGCTCTTCTGAATCTTGTCAAGGGAACTCAGGCATTTGAAATAATCGTCAGTGATGCAAGTTCCGACCGGACTCCAGAGATTCTTGCAACCTTTCCGGTAACAGTGTGCAGAAACGCTAAAGGCCGCGCCCGGCAGATGAACACCGGAGCCCGGCACGCCACAGGCTCAATCCTCTATTTTCTGCATGCCGATACGCTCCCTCCTGCAACCTTTCTTGATGATATTCGCAGTGCAATCCAGAACGGAAAAAGAGCTGGCTGTTTCAAAATGAAGTTTGATGATGAAAATCCGCTGATGAGCCTTTTCGGATGGTTCACTCAGTTTCCACTTCCGGTATGCCGTGGAGGCGACCAGTCACTCTTTATCGAGCGAAGCCTGTTTGAAGAGATCGGAGGATTTAATGAAGAGCTACAGATTATGGAAGATTACGACATGGTCCGTCGTATTGAAGCGCACACTCCGGTTCACATCCTTGAAGCAGAGGTCACCACATCGGCCAGAAAGTTTCAGCAAAACGGTATCATACCCCTCCAGATAAACTTCGCCGCCATCCATCTCATGCACGCCCTCGGCTTTGACCAAAAGAGCCTGATCCGCTACTACCGTGAGAATATCAGGTAACGGCAACCCGGGGAGTCATGACAGAGCTGCCCCTGAAAAAACAGCGCTATCGGGCAGATACGAGACTCTGGCGGAAATAGCCCAGAGACTCATGTGTCAGGATATCAGTAAAGCCCATCGAAACAGCAAGCTGAGCAAGCATGAAGGGTGACAGTCGGGTGTTGGTACAAAGCATCACCGGACGCCAGAAAGGCGCAAACTTGTTTTTGAAACGGTAAAGACCTTCAAAGTCATAGGCATGTTTACAGTTTGAAACCAGAGAGACCATAAGTTGCTCAACCGGCGTGAGTGGTTCTGCCGGATTCTGCATCAACATCATAAAAGGCACCTCCCCAAGACTCCATTCCCGAACTCCTTCACGTTTAAGAATTTCAAAAATGCCAGCGACAAGAGACTCCATGATATCTCCGGGGGCACTCCTGTGCCTGAGCATCAGTTCAGTGTGTACCGCCAGTTCTCCTCGTATCGATAGGGTTATTGCCGCAAGCCACTCACCGGAATAAGCGCGAAAAACGAAGCAGCGACATGCTCTTGAAGGTTTTTCCCTGAAGAGATGACGAAGCTGCGGTTTGTGTGCATGTTTTGTCTCGCACCGGAACTGTTCAAAAAGCTGCTGGTTTGCGTCGTTCAAAGGAACCTCGGTCACAGAGCCCTGTTTGCCGCCCCTTACGAGCGAACTCAGAACAGTTTTTCGCTCCAGATGCGCGCTGTTCAACTCCAGAACCGCTTCGGCTCCGGTTCTCAGAGTCATACAGTTTCTCTCTGAAAAAAATGTGCTTGTTGAGGGTGTAGATCCGCGAAAAACATACCCGTCAGGATATGAACGAGAGAGGTCTTCGTAGAGAATCTGAAGTGTATAGTCGTGAGGTATATCAGCATAGGAAATCCATCTGGTACGGGAAAACGGAAGCGCGATGTCACGATAAACCGGACGGATACCATGGATCCTTGTCCAGCTCAACGGCAGAAGTTCATGCAAGCTGTTTTTCTCCTTGATTTTCCTGCAATGCTACAGTGGTTACACAAAAAAACGAGGATTCTTCAAATGATGACAACTCCACCCACCTTCAGCAACTCAATTCCTGATACCGGAGTTGCCACCACGAAAGGATAATCCTGGATGCTTCAGCAATAATCTTCTCTGCATTGTCAATCCGGAAAGAGCCGATAGCTAAATCAAAAAATCCTTCGTGATTTTCTGAACCATACGATATGGTAACGACATAGATGTTGTAACCCGGAAGAAGTGTGGCGTAATACTCTTCAACGCATGGCAATCCGGAATGAGCATCATCCCGGTTACTTTCAAAGATATGAATGGGATTTAAAATATTGTTTCGCATCTGAACAGAACAATCCCGGCTTTTGCGCCCTATGGCTGTAAGGTCATCTCCCTGAACGAGTGACGACTGAGGAAGTCTGGCCTGAACAGAAGAGAGGGCAATCTCAGCCACTCTGTTTGAGTCGTTAAGGTTCCCATGTTCCAGGCAGGCCGGTTCTTGCTGCATCCAGCGTTCAATGAGCGCCTGATCATCCCTTGTGTAGAGGGAGGGAATTACCATACTCTGCTGAAACATCATTCTCGTGTTGATTTAACATTAGGGCATTAGGGCACCTCTATTTATTTATTCCGAAACCCGATTACTGCGTTGAGTGGTGCTCGAAATCATGTACTACGTGTACACTCCGGTTTCTGTGCTCCATCCGCCTTGTCCTCGGGCTTCTCACGACAATAAATAGAGGTGCCCATTATTCATACGCCGTACTGAAGATCGGTGGTAACACAAAAGCATCTGTGTGAGTTGCAAATATTCAATCACTTGAAACTGCTCTCAACTTTTGCTTTAAGCGGATCAGCAATCTCTTTGATCGCTCCGGCAGCTTTGAGTGCAAGCGAACCAACAGCAAAAAGCCCGACTCCTACAACGGCAATACCGGCAAGACCGGAAACAACTGGCAGGGCAACAGGCGCTATTAACGCAGTCCCTCCGGCAACACCCACAGCCGTTTTCACTATATTTGCGGGGTTTGATGGCATCATATTGAAACCCTCCTTTTTAATATTTTTTTAATGCATGATAATTATTTCAAATGGCCAGGAATTTTGTTGCTTTATATCATCCTGGTCAATAATCCTGTTCAGTTGATACTTGGTTCGTGTTTCTCGCTACTTGAACTCAAAGCATTGGCATACTTTTCACCAGCCGCAAATCCCTCTATAAAAACCATCTCGGCAAACTCTTCAAGAGTTACGCCTATAGTGATCTGCTGACTGAGATGAATATCCATACGTTGAGGCCTTATACTCCTGTTTAACTTTTTCATGTATGAATCCCACGCTTCCTTAACAGCACCCAACCATAAATTTTTCATCATCATGGCTATTATTTCAATAATTAGCATTCGGAAATACAACCGATCTTTAAACTGCTGAAAGGTTTTCCCTGACAGAGCCGCTCAAACGGCTTGCTACTCACGACATACGCTTCCTGAAGTTGAGGATTGCGCTTCTCAGCGCAGGGCAGCTACTCATCACACTGTTGCTTTAACTGTTGACCACAGTTTAAGTTGTCAGTTATGATGCATAGAGTTTAATCACCACATATAGCGTAATATTTGTAATATTTCCCGTAACAAATACACGAAAAAAAAACAAAAGCCTAAAAGACTTATTTTAAAACGTTTTAAAACAAGACAGAAAGAGCTCTCGATGCCAGAATGCCATCTCCTTATTTTTATAACATTTATAATAAAAATAATATTTTTTTTAAATTGCAAAAAGAAAATGGTTCGGAGAGTACCCATCCTGATGACGGTGACCTTTTGTGATTTTCCGAAAAAACAAGCTGAAGTGGTTCAACTTTTCAGAACCAGACAAATCACTTAACCCTGCTTAATCTTAAACGGATATCCTTCTATCATGTATAACGAAACATTAAAATACACGACGCTTTTTGCTCCGGTTCTCTTTTTTCTCGGCGGGGTCTTTATCGTCATCATGTTAAACAAATTTATTGGCAAGGGTTCCCCTCAGAAAAAGTCTGAGTAAACTGCTCTCTCTCTCGCTGTGAACACGTTTTTACCTCTTGGCCGCAAGGTTGTATGGCATCTGTCGGCCAAAACGCTCTTCAGCTGCATACAACCTGAAATAATCCCGCTTGCCACCTTCAGCTTACAACCGGCTAATCCACAATAATTATTTTCTGTTACAGTATATTATATTGAGAGCAGAGCTTCCCGGTTATTAACGGCAGGCTGATAAAGCACTATTATCCAAACCACTTCTCATTTTCTTATTAGGTCTCCCCTGAAACCAGTAAATCTTGCATTCACTGACAAGGGGTAAGCTGATAGTCAACAATGCAGATGGCAAATAATAATAACTTCACGGAGAGCAGTCCGCTCAATATCACGCAGCTTGCATTACTGGAAGCCCTTCCTGATGCCGTATATCTCATTGACCAAAATGGCGTTATACTCAATACCAATACCCTCTTTGCTGCACAATTCGCCAAACTCCCGGAGGAGTGCATCGGGATCAATGTCTATGATCTCATCGAAAACGTACTTCACTTACCCGAACTGGCTGTTCACCACAGAGAAAAGAGTGAAGCGGTTCTTCTCACCGGGGAACGGGTTGTTTTTGCCGATGAAAGGGATGTCAGAAAGGTTACCATCAGCCCTGTATCAATAGACGAGGGCAAAATATCGGCACTCCTCATCACTATCCAGAATATTGCCGAGCAGAAACGAATAGACAAGGAGTTGCAAAAAGAGCGTGCCCTCAAAAACGCCCTTCTTGATACGATACCGTGTTCCGCTATCATCCTTGATGCCAATCTTCAGATGATTGTATCGAACAGGTACGCACAGGAGATGCTGTTCAATACGTCTGAAGCCGGACGAGGAAAGATTCAGGCAGAAGAGTTCTTCAGCTCTGGTGAGATGGGTGATCTCAGAAAAAAATTCATAGCGACCATCAATTCCGGGATTGATGAGACCAAAGAGATAAAAGTTTACCCCCACGGTGGCCCTGATCATCTCTGGTTGCTGACCAAAACACGCAAAATCGTTATTGACGGCCAGCCCTGCGCAGTCTCCATCGGTGTTGATATCAGTGAGCACAAGCGGATAGAAACCGAGCTGATCGAGAGTAAAAGAAGGTTTACCTATGCACTGGATGCAGCTCGTTCAGGCGTCTGGGAGTGGGATGTTAAATCTGATCAACTGATCTGGTCAAAACAGGTATGGAAGTTGTACGGATTACAGGAGAACTCTGTGCCATTGAACAACCAGCTCTGTGTTGATACCATTCACCCCGATGACCGGGAGATGGCTTCATGGGTTATACGAAATGCGCTCACGAACGGAATCGCTGCATCTCTTGAATACCGAACCTGTTATCCTGACGGCTCCGTTCACTGGCTCACATCACGTGCCATGCCGCTGCACGATGACAATGGAGTGGTTACCCGTTACATCGGAACCATTATTGACATTACCGAGCGCAAAGAGACAGAGATTGCGCTGAGTGAAAGCAAGGCAAGACTCAACCTTGCACTTAAAGCTGCTTCGGCAGGCGTTTGGGAATGGGACCTGAATACCGGTGAGAATATCTGGTCAGACGAGATCTGGCCATTATATGGACTTGAACATGCTGATAACACTCCTTCATTCGAACTCTGGGCAAAATCAATTCATAACGATGACCGGGAAACGGTAATCCAGACGGTTGTCGAAGCCGCACGTAACGAAACTGAATTAAAAATCGAATACCGGGTCGTTTACCCTGATTGTTCAGTCCACTGGCTTTTGTCACGGGGCAAGCCGATAGTAAACGACAACGGCATGGCGATACGTTATATCGGCACCATTATCGATATAACAGAGCAAAAGCAGACAGAGCTTGCTCTCAGTGCAAACAAGACAAGGTTTTCATTTGCACTGGAAGCCACCAATGCCGGTGTCTGGGAGTGGGACGTAACAACTGACAAGATTATCTGGTCGGAACAGGTATGGGCGTTATACGGCCTGGAACAAGACAGCCTGCCACACACGCACAAGCTTTGTGCAAGTACCGTGCACCCTGATGACCGGGAATCGACATTTCAGAAAATCATGGCGGCTGTTCAGAAAGAGACCAGGATCAACATCGAATATCGGGTCTGTCACCCGAACGGCTCTATTCACTGGCTTATGTGTCAAGGAATGCCCCTGCTTGATGTAAATGGAGAGGTGGGTCATTACATCGGTACCGTTATGGACATTACCGAGCGCAAAGAGAGAGACCGGGAGATCGTGGAGAGCAGAAGCCAGCTCAAACAGGCTCTGGAAGCTGCCCGGGCCGGCACATGGGAGTGGGACCTGATTTCAGGAGAGAACACCTGGTCTGAAGAGGCCCGCCTGTTACACGGGATGAAACAGGACAACCCGAAACCATCTTTTGAGTTCTGGGCGAGCACTATTCACCCTGATGACCGGGAGATGGCAATCCGGACAACCACTTTGGCCGCGGAAAATAAAACCGAGCTTAATCTCGAATATCGTATCTCTTATAATAATGGCTCCACCCGCTGGCTCATGTCACGAGGTAAACCCTTGTATAAACGGGATGGAAACGTTGTTGCGCGCTATATTGGTACAATTATCGATATAACCGATCAAAAACAGTTTCAGAGTGCACTCCGGGAGAGTGAACTCAAATTCAGAACTATCTTTGATCACTCCCCGGTTTCCATTGCTATCAGAAATGTTCAGGACGGCACATTAGTCGATGTCAATGATTCGTGGCTGCAAATTTTCGGGTATACAAAAGAAGAGGTCATAGGCCGCAGTGCAAAAGATCTCGGCCTGTATGTTCAGGATAAGGATACTGAACAAAATCTCACCACGTTCAATGAGCAGGGGAAAATTTTAAACAAAACGCTCCTGTGCCGAAAAAAAAACGGATCAATAGTTCACGTACTCTATTCCGGAGAGCTGTTTACTCTTGACGGCAAAGAGTCTATTCTGGTGATGATGACGGATATCACCGTGCAGGAGTTACAACAGATAAACATAGAGCGACTGACGCATATGGTCGATGAACGTACTATGCAGCTTAATGAAGAGGTGGAACATCTGCGCCACTTTATCAACATGATCTCTCATGAGTACCGGACTCCCCTTGCTATAATCCGTAGCAACATCAACATAATAAAGTTGAAAAATAAAAGGAGCGACAACCCGAATACACCAAATATCAACAAGATAAACAAGGCTATTGACCGCCTTGTAGAGGTTATGGAAATTGCCATTGAGGAGAGTCGTGTTATGGACTCAAAAAAAACAGCGGAACTTACCATTGCCCGGGTTGCCTCTGTCGTGGATTCGCAGCTTGATTCGTTCCGCAATATGTGGGATGACTGCACGATCCATTACACAGAACAGCTCGGCAACGCTGAAATTTATTGCGATCTCTCTCAGTTCAAATTGGCCATTTTCAATCTTCTTGATAATGCCCGAAAATACTCACCACCTGATTCACCAATCGAACTGGAGGCATGCATTGATACCGGCGAACTGGTCATAAGCATTCGCAACATCTCTGACAAGATCTCGCAATACGAAGAAGATGCGGTTTTCGAAAAGTACAGACGCGGAAGCAACGCCGTAGGGACGGCCGGTGCGGGGCTTGGATTGTGGCTTGTAAGAACCATTATCAATCAGCATAACGGGCAGGTTACCCTTGCTCGCATTGCAAGCGGTATCGAAGTAAAAGTGCGCCTGCCGCTTGCTCTTCATGACTCCTGATTGTCAAAGTCAGGGATTATTTGCATGCAGATCATCTCACAAACTATATTCGAATAAGGGCGCCTCTATTTATTGTCGTGAGAAGCCCGAGGACAAGGCGGATGGAGCGCAGAAACCGGAGTGTACACGTAGTACATGAGGATTTCGAGCACCACCCAACGCAGTAATCGGGTTTCGGAATAAATAAACAGAGGTGCCCATAACTTATAAATCCACTTCTTGATCCTATGTCCAACAGCAATCGAATCATCGTTGTCGAAGACGATCGTGATTTCCGTGAAAGCATAATAGAATATCTTGTTCTGTCGGGTTTTGATGTGGTCGGGGTAGAATCAGCAATGGAGTTTTACCGGACTATCGCTGAACAAAACTTTCTTCTGGCAATTCTCGATATCGGCCTTCCTGACCAGAACGGCCTGGTTCTCGCCGAATACGTTCGCAATAATACCGATATGCGTATTGTTATGCTTACTGCTCAATCAGCGCAGGCAAGCAAAATCTCTGCCTACCGGGCAGGGGCAGATATCTACCTGCTTAAACCGGTTGACTTGTCCGAGCTTTCAGCCTCCATACAGAGTATTCTTGGACGTCTTGATGCACAACACGCCAGCAGTGAGGAGATAAAAAAAGCTGAACCATTCCGGGAGATCGAACAAAAAAACTGGCGACTGCTACGAAACGAGCGGACGCTCTGTTCGCCAACAGAGAACAGGATTAAACTCACAGCCAAAGAGTTTGATTTAGTCGAAGCACTTGCACTGCATCATAACTCAACGATTAAACGCCAAAATCTTTTAACGTCGCTGGATTATGAGAATAGTGATTTCGGAAATCGAGCCCTTGATGCGCTGATTCATCGTTTGCGGAGAAAATATGAGGAGATCAACGTCAAAATCCCGATTAAAACTGTCCACGGTTCGGGCTATTGTTTTTCAGCACCTGTCATCATTGTATAAACCGGGCATAATAACCGGTTCGAATCAGGTTCCTTGCCGATCAGCGGCCAATGGCTTGTTACGACCAGATAGTTCACGGACCAACAACATCGGCCTTCAGTAAGGTGTCGTAATCCCCCTCAAAATACATCCAACGGTAGCGGACTTGGTAAATAGATTTCTTATATTCCGATAATTACAATTAATTACCTACCCTTAACAAGATACCACTATGGCAGAAGAACTCAACAAGCCTGCGGGCGCACCCAAACCGGCAGTCCAGAAAAGCCCTGAATCCAATGTAGGCAATGGCGATATGGCCAATCTGATTGGTAATGTTGGCATTCTGATTGACTCAACAATTGAGTCAGTACAGGGCATAATCACAAGCGTCAGCTCCGCAACCGGACAGCTTATTGAGGGCGTTTCATCGACAATTAACTCCGACTCCGTACAGGGAATGATCACCTCGGTAAGCACTGCTACCGGACAACTGATTGACGGAGTAACATCAACCATCAACTCCGAACCTGTCAAGGATATACTCCAGAACGTCAACTCCGTTTCAGGACAACTGATAGATGGTGTTACCGCAACCCTCAAGTCAGACCAGATCCAGAACTCCTTTCAGGAACTCGGAAAATTATGGACCGGGCTGCTTGAAAATCTGAATTCAACAGTCGCGTCCGTCAGCTCCGGAAATGTACAGAGCCTGTTTGACAATGTCAGTGCAGGACTCGGACAACTTGTCGGCAATGTTATGTCAACAACAAAGATCGGCGGAACTGATGATCGTAAAAGAGAGGTCAAGGAGATTCATTTCACCCAGAAAGAGGTTATTCCGGAAGTCAAAACGCCGGTACCTGCTCCAGTAGCGGCATCAACTCCGGCAGTTGCGTCTACACCAGCACCTGCACCATATAAATCATCTGCCCCTGCTCCGGCACCGGCACCTGTTGTGCGTCCGAAAATCTGAAAGTAATCCTTTGTAGATTACTCAATACAGAGATCCGGAGCAGACAAAACAGCATAGGAATAGTTAAAAATCCCTGACACTTCAAAAGGTTCAGGGATTTTCGGATATCAGAACAACATGGCAGCATCATCCCCTAAAGCAGTAAACGACACGTGCATTGAAAGAGGGTCAGTATAATCGCTATACAGGGAGCAAAACAGCCACAACAAAAAAAAGTGTTGTGCTCATTGCTGACGATGACAATACATCGCGACGTATTCTCAGTCATTTTGTCCAAAAAATGGGTTATATCCCGATTGTGGCAGAAGATGGAGAAGAGTGCATTCGATGCATGACAGAACAGACGCCTGACGTCATTCTGCTTGATATCAACATGCCAAAAAAAGATGGTTTTGAAGTGATGCTGCACATGAAGGCGCACAACATTGTGACACCGGTCATCATGATTACGGCCTCGCACGACATTCCACATGCAGTCAAATGCATTAAGCTCGGAGCCTTCGAGTATCTGACCAAACCCCTCAGCATTGACCGCCTTGAAATTGTCATGCGCAATGCACTAGCGGAGTCATCGCTGCAAAATCAGATACAACTGCTGCAGAAAGAGCTGAAAAGCCAGAATCTCTTCAGGAAAATTATCGGCTCCAGCCCGGCCATCAAAAACACGATGGAGCAGGTAATACAGGTCATGGAGACCGACCTTAACGTCCTTATTATCGGTGAGAGCGGTTCGGGCAAGGAGTTGTTTGCCGAAGCCATTCATTACGGCAGCAAAAGGAAGAAAGGTCCTTTCGTTTCCGTTAACTGTGCGGCAATCTCCAACAATCTTGCCGACAGCCTGCTTTTCGGTCACGTTAAAGGTTCGTTTACCGGAGCAAACTCCGATCATACCGGCTTTTTTGAACAGGCAGACAACGGCACCATATTTCTTGATGAAATCGGGGATATGGATTCAGATGTACAGGCGAAAGTGCTTCGTGCACTTCAGGAGAGAAAAATCAGGAGGGTTGGCGAAAAAGGCGAAAAGAGTGTCAATTTCAGGGTTATCTCTGCAACCAACAGGGATTTTTCACAGGCAATCAAAAACAACCTTTTCAGGGAGGATCTCTACTACCGCCTTGAGGAGTTCCCTCTTTTTATCCCTCCCCTAAGAGAACGGGCTGAAGATATTCCGGTTCTGATACGACATTTTCTTGACGAGTTTTCCAGCGCCAACAACCTTGAGCCGTTACAGTTGGCTCCCGATGCACTTGACACTATTAGCGGCTACCAATGGCCGGGAAACATACGCGAACTTAAAAATGCCGTCCAGCGAGCAGCCGTTACCAGAAAAGGTAACGTCATTGATACTCTTCGTTCAGCTCTTATTCCGGGATCAGCGGGAACACACTCTGTTGACAAAATAGTAACGGAAAAACCTGCTGAACCGGCTCAAGCTGATCAGAAAACAGCAGAAAAAATCTCCTGGTCACTCGAAGAGCATGAGCGGGATGCAATTATCATGGCATACAAGGCCTCCCAGGGTAACCTGACCAAAACAGCCCGAATGCTCGGCATAGGCAGGGCAACCCTTTACAGAAAGCTCGACAAGTTCGGACTTGAGTATCTGAAAACAGGATAATAAAAACCCGGACCGCATTGGGACCTCTGCGGCCATCATTTCAGTGATGGCCAACTCCTGTATGACCGAACCCCCCTTCACCCCTTGCTGTTGATCCCAGTTCACTGACCTCTTCAAACAACACCTTCTCGACTTTAGCCACCACCATCTGAGCTATACGATCACCACTGTTGACGGTAAAAGGCTCCCGACCGTAGTTGATAAGAATAACCTTCACCTCCCCACGGTAATCCGCATCAATTGTGGCGGGTGTATTAGGCAGTGAAATCATTGATCGCAGTGCAAGGCCACTCCTTGGTCGAAGTTGAGCCTCATACCCTTCAGGAAGTTCAAGAGCAAATCCGGATGGAATCAGAGCTGTTGTAAATGGCTCAATAATGACAGGCTCCTCAATGCAGGCTGAAATATCCATTCCCGCAGCGTGAGCGGTAGCATAAACAGGAAGAACCGCTTGTTTGTTAAGGCGAACTATCTTTACTTTCAGCATTGTTCAAAATTTCTTGATTACAAAAATCTTATGGGCACCTCTATTTATTTATTCCGAAACCCGATTACTGCGTTGGGTGGTGCTCGAAATCCTCATGTACTACGTGTACACTCCGGTTTCTGTGCTCCATCCGCCTTGTCCTCGGGCTTCTCACGACAATAAATAGAGGTGCCCTTATAACTGTTCAGAAAAAACCGAGCTGTCGGGATCGGGAGAATCAACAAAGAGGGAACCACGGAATATAATGACAATAAGAACAAGCGAACCGGATATAACGCCTCAAAAGGTCTATGCGCTTGCGTTCGGCGCCCATCCCGATGATGTGGAGCTCTCATGCGGAGCTACACTACTGAAAATCATGGCAGAAGGCCAGCAGGTTTCGGTTTGCGACCTTACCAGAGGAGAGATGGGAACAGCAGGAACTCCTGACACAAGGCGGGATGAGGCTGACCGGGCAACTGCTGTTATGGGCTACCACTCGCGCACAACCCTCGACCTTGGAGACTCAAAACTTTTTTATACAGAAGAGAACCTTGCCGAAATCATCCGGGTCATCAGAGCCTTCAGGCCTGATGTGGTTTTTTGCAATCCTTCGGACGAACGGCATCCCGATCACTCCAAAGCATCAAAACTGGTCACTGACGCCTGCTACTATGCAGGCCTGAAACAGCTTGAAACGACCCTGAACGGCTCTTTGCAGGAACCTCACCGCCCTCAACACCTCCTCTACTATATCCAGTTCAAACATATTGATCCTGACATCATTGTCGATGTTTCGGCAACCTTCAAAGCTTCACGCAACGGAGTGCTTGCATTTGCTTCGCAATTTCATCGGGAAGGAGCAACCGGAGAGCCGGAAACCATGATCAAACGCCCCGAGTTTCTTACCGGACTTGAAGCACGTGCGCGATATTTCGGAGAGCAGATCGGCGTTACCTACGGCGAAGGGTTCACGCTCCCCTCAACCATAGCTATCTCCTCTTTCAGCAGCGCATTCCCCGGAAAAGCAAAGCTGTAAAATCCTGTACTATGCATCAACAGGGCAATGCTGATTTGTCTTCCTTTCAGAGTTCCAGAGAACAGAAAAACAGAAATTCAGGAGAAGAAAAGAGGACAGGAACGAACGACACAAAAACCGGTATTGACAAAAGACTCTTCCCCCTCCTCTTACGGAGATGTGCAAAATCAAGCATCTGCGGAAAAGAAGTAGAGTTAGTCGAGAGCGTCCCCTCACAGCACCAAAATCATCCCTATCCGGAAACCGATTGAGTTTACTTTATTCTTGATTGCCAATACCAGGGTTTTCTGTGCATATGAGCTATTGCCTAAATAACAACAGAATCGGCTTCGACTGAATAAAGGATTTTATACGGGAACTTTGGGATGTACGCCTTTAAAATATTTTCATGCTCTCGTGGAAACCACTGCGGGTTTTTCCTGATTTTACTGACTTGAAGAACCGCCATCTCCTGAAAGCGCCTGCCAAGTCCATTTTGCAGTTGATCATACCACTTCACTGCATCAAGCAGTTCTTTTGCGGCTAATTCGTGAATTCTCAGCTTCACGGCAATAACGTATCAAAATCGAGAAGTGTTTCTCGGCCCTCATTTACCGCTTTCATCCGTTCATTAACCTCATTGATCCAGGCTTCGCTGATTTCTTCCTGTTCATGATCAATACTTGCCAGAAGCAACTCTGCCAAAGCAACCCGTTGAATGGGCGGCATTTCCATTGCCTTGTGTATCAATAGCCTGTCCATAATTATTTCTCCGGTGAAAATTGAAAACACATGCTCACAATAATACACTAAATCCCGGAAAATGAGAATAAAACACAATAACCTGTAAATACGATCCCGGACAACCAGGAGCACCAGCTTTCTGATACAGAATTACAGAGTGCCAAAATGAAAATCAGCGTTCCCGGCAAAAATAATCCGGCCCACCTTCGGCGACCAGTGCTTTTGTCGATCTGTTACCTGCTCATTGAGGAGTGCGACGCTGTGTCTCTTGCTGCCGCTTTCCCTATAGCATTATCTATCAGGTAACACCTGTTTACTCTGCATTGCTCACAGAGCACCTGTTGCCGGTTTTCTTTTGCGGATACGTTGAGGCAACTGTTCATCCATAAGGATAAGTCCTATATTATCGTTCGCTGTATCCAGCATATCATTGAGCTTGTTAATCTCACCAAGCACATAGAGTGCACGTGCAATCGTACCCCACGAAATACCCGGATCACCCTTCTCAAGTCGTCTCAGACTGGAAACAGAAATACCAATCCGCTCAGCCATCGACTGTTGAGAGAATCGCCTTCGACGTCTGGCCAGAGAGAGATCATTTCCAAACTTTTCGACAGCTCGTCTGACTGGCAACGGCAACGGCATCGCTATCTTTTTATCGCTCATTAATGAGTTCTTAATAAAGTTTAGAAATCATATAAGAACAAATATAAAGAAGGGTGCACGGAACACAAAATATTCTTACTCTACCCATATATTGGACATCCGGAGCACAAGGAATCCTCTTTCCATGCGCTATATCTCTCAATTGTCCAATGTTTTGCCTACCTTATGGACAGGTCATATCTAACAACAACCATAATGGAATGAGAACCAACTTCTTTCGGAAAACAGTTGTTTCGGCACTGCTGCTGCTCATGCTTACAAGCATCACTGCATGCAAAAAAAACGACACTGAAGCGCTCAAGAGTGACCGGATTGTAACGGGGATCTCGGCTGATTTTGACTATCTCAATCCCCTCCTGATTCAGCTCTCCATGTCGCGCGAGATATGCATGCTGCTCTACCCGTCGCTGGTGAAGCCATCCTATGACAAAGCAAACGGAGCGATTACCTTTCTGCCCAACACGGCAACAAGCTGGGAGTTCTCGGAGGATGGAAAAACCGCAACCTTCCACCTGAAGAGCGGTGCCCGATGGGAAGATGGACAGAAAGTCTCGTCACATGATTTCAAATTCTCCTATGCTCTCTATAAAAACCCGGAAATCGCAAGTTCCCGTCAGCACTATCTGAACGATCTCGTGCTGCTTCCCGACGGCAGTGCCGATATTGAACGCGCGGTGGAGACTCCGAACGACTCAACACTGGTGCTGCATTTCAATAAGCCGATGGCTCAGGATATCATACTTGACCATTTCAATGATCTGATGCCGGTTGCCGAACACCTCTTCAAAGCATATGCGCCAAACGAAATTCGATCAAAAGCGACTGAAATTCCGGTTCTGAGCGCCGGACCGTTCAGGGTAAAAAAATGGTCACGACAGGAAAAGCTTGAGCTTGTCACCAACCCTGCATCCCGGCTGCCGCACCCTGCGATCATAAAAAATCTGATCTTTCTTGTTGTACCTGAATACACAACCCGCCTGGCCATGCTGAAATCAGGCCAGATTGATGCCATGATCTCTGCCGGCGGCATCAACCCCAAGGATATTCGTGAGCTTGCCAAAAGCTCGCCCTCGATTGCTGTCAAACCGGTGAAGAACCGTTATTTCGACAGCATCGTCTGGCTCAATATTGACGGGAATACATGGCGAAATGAGCATAAAATAAAACCTAATCCGCTTTTCGGTGACAAAAAGGTTCGTCAGGCACTGACACTTGCCATTGACCGGCAATCCATAATTGACGGCTTCATGGGCCCGGAGCACGCAACCATTATCAACACCTCCCTCTCTCCGGCCTATAAGAAAATCGCAAACACCGCACTTGACCCATACGACTACAATCCACAAAAAGCAACCGCGCTCCTTCGCGAAGCGGGGTGGGTTCCCGGCCCTGACGGCATTCTGCAGAAACAGGGAAAAAAGTTCTCTTTTGAACTTGCCGCTCCGGTCGGCAATCCCCGTCGTAACTATGCTGCTACGATTATACAACAGAATCTCCGCGAAATCGGAATTGAGTGCCGCCTGAAATTTGACGAAAGTCTTGTCTTTCTGAAAAACCAGAACACCTTCCATTACGAAGCCGCACTCTCCGGCCTTGCTGCAGAAACCCTCCCCTTCCAGCTTGTTATCTGGGGATCCGATTTTGTTAAACGTCCGTTCAACTCTTCAGCTTTCCAGAACGCCAGACTCGATGCGGTTATTGATGAGCTGAGCAGACCGCTTCAAAAAGAGAGGGAAGTTGCTCTCTGGAAAGAGTACCAGCAGATTCTGCATGACGAACAGCCAAGAAGCTTCCTCTACTACTATGATGAGCTTGAAGGATTCAACAAACGGATCCTCAACAGCGATGTCAATCTGATTTCGACGTTGTATAACGTGTATGACTGGAGTGTACAATAGGAGCACTGCTCACTACAATTTATAGCTTTGCCCTGGTTCGATCTCGTCGGCTTCGGGCTCGAAACTCATGAAAACAGCGGTGCTCTGAATGCAAGAGGCCAGTGAAGAGGGCGTTTGCCGTCACTGGCGTTTTTTGCTATATTCAACTACTTTTTTAAAAAGCAGTTAAAGTATTTGTTTCACCAACAGCGAACTTATTGTTTTATGCCCCGTTACACTCCCGAACAGCTTGAGAGGAGAAATGCATCAGTCTGGACGACAGTTCAGGGAATCCTGGCACCTATCCAGTTCGTTATGTTTCTTGCCGGTCTCACCATTACCTGGCTCTACAAATCGGACATCTGGATTCATGACTTTTACTGGATCACCTTTTTTGTAACCATGAAAACCTTGATGCTTGTGCTGATATTTGTCACAGGCGGCTTTTTTGAAAAAGAGGTATTCGGACAATTTGCCTTTGCTCCTGAATTTTTCTGGGAGGATTTCGGCAGTGCCATTGCCATGATTGTGCACCTCTCCTACTTTATACTCTTTTTCATGGGGCTTGATGAAGAGCTGCTTATATCGACAGCACTGCTCGCCTACCTGAGCTATCTGGTCAATGCAGCACAATTTGTTATCCGATTGCTGCTTGAAAAGCATAATGAGAAGAAGCTCAAACAACAGAGAGGCTGACCGCTCACGACAATTAGTAAAGGTGCCCATATGAAAGCAAAAGCGATACTCTTCAGCGGTGTCCGCCAGATTGAACTCGCAGAAGTAACCCTGAAGCCACTCTCATCCACCGATGTGCTTGTTGAAACCCACTGGTCGTCAATAAGTACCGGAACGGAAAAAATGGCTTACAACGGTCTGATCCCTTCGCCTCCGTTTATCTTTCCCTTTATTCCCGGTTATGAGACCGTCGGAAAGATTATCAAGGTTGGCAGGCATGTCAATCAGAGCCTTATCGGTAAATTTGCCTATGTTGCCGGCTCATTCGGTTATATAGGTGTCAATGCGGCGTTCGGCGGTGCTTCAGAGTATATTGTCTGCCCGGTTGAAAGTATTACCGTACTCGACAATATCGACAACCCCCGCTGCGGCATTGCCCTGCCGCTCGGAGCAACGGCCCTGCATATTGTTGACCTGGCACACGTTGAAAACAAGAAGGTACTGGTACTCGGTCAGGGTGCCGTCGGCATTCTTGCCGCAGAACTGGCTAAACTCATGGGAGCGAAACTTGTTGCCGTAACCGAACCCAATCCGAACCGCCTCAACCTCTCTTCGGCTGACCTTAAAGTAAACCCTGACACGGAAGATGTCTCTGCCGCACTTGCCGGTCATGAGTTTGACGTACTGATTGACAGCACCGGCATCATGAGTGCCATTGATACCGGTCTCAGGTTTCTTAAATTTCAGGGTGTGGTTATTTTTGGCGGCTATTACCAGAGAGTAAATATTGACTACTCTCAGGCCTTTCAGAAAGAGCTCTCCTTCATTGCGGCCAAACAGTGGGCCAAAGGGGATCTTGAACGGGTACGCCAGCTTATCGCCGATCGCAAACTCAATGCCGGAAGAATTTTCACCCATCAGCACACGGTTGAAGATGACATCACCGAAGCCTACATACAGGCCTTCAGTGATCCCGACTGCCTGAAAATGATCCTGCTCTGGAAAACCAGCGAAGAACAGAACGACAACGGATGCTCCTCTACCGCACAACCCGGATAACCATAAGCAGTACCTGATGGCAGCAAGAACCATAGCTATATACGGCAAGGGCGGAATAGGCAAAAGCTTTACAACAACCAACCTCAGTGCCACCTTCGCCATGATGAACCGGCGGGTGCTGCAACTTGGCTGCGATCCAAAGCACGACTCCACTACCTCCCTCTTCGGAGGAATTCCACTGCCGACGGTTACCGATCTATTTGCAGAAAAAAACGCACAGAATCAGCAGGTATCAATAAGCGATATTGTCTTCCGGCGTGATATAGCCGACTTTCCCCAGCCGATCTACGGCATTGAACTTGGCGGCCCACAGGTTGGACGGGGTTGCGGGGGAAGGGGAATTATTTCAGGGTTTGACCTGCTTGAAAAGCTCGGAATCTTCAACTGGGATATCGATATTATCCTCATGGACTTTCTCGGTGACGTTGTCTGCGGAGGATTTGCAACCCCGCTTGCCCGTTCACTCAGTGAAGAGGTCATTCTGGTCACCAACAACGACCGCCAGTCAATCTTTACAGCCAACAACATCTGCCAGGCCAACAACTACTTCAGAGCCATCGGAGGGCAGTCTCGCCTGCTCGGCATGATTATCAATCGGGATGACGGCAGCGGTGTGGCCGAACGATATGCCGAGGCCGCCGGAATCTCGGTACTCATGAAGGTACCCTATAACGCCGACGCCCGCGACAAGGACGACAGTTTTGATTTTGCCGTCAGACTGCCTGAACTAAGGGATAAATTCAAAACCCTTGCCACAGAAATTCTTGAAAACCGCATCAAACCCTGCCATGCCAGCGGCCTCGATTTCATGCAGTTTGTCCGGCTGTTCGGAGATGTGAGTGATGAATCCCCGGTTCCGGCAACGGCTGAAGAGCTCTTCGGAAAACAGCAAGGATCAGTGACAGCAGTTCCTGAGATTGCCACTGAATCGCATGAAAATGACGATCTGAAAATGAAGCGCTGTATTGAGCAGCTCACCGAACTGGAAAAAGAGATCTACCGGATGAGTGAAGAGGAGGAGATGAGCGTCACCGAAATTGCCACAAGGTTAGAGCGTGAAGAGTCAGAGGTTCGTGAACTGCTCGCAGCCGCCCGCACACAATTGAGAAAGCTCTTCTTCGGAGTGTAAAATATTTGACCCGCTAATTGCGCGAATCGGGAAGAGATAAATTCTGTCCACGAATTACACAAATTCTCATAAATTGGTGTAGGGGCAATCCCTTGTGGTTGCCCTGATTTTTCTCTTCGTCCCTGCTGTCCTTGGAGTCCTTGCTGTCCTTTTCTTTAGCAAGAAGGGATCTGATTTATTGTGCTGCTCCGCTTAGAAAGATCTCTCACCCGATTATATCGGATTCGAGATGACACAATCTGGCAGGAAAGATTCTGAATTCCCGGAAAAGAAATTTGAACAAACCCTGTCAACAAAAAAAGGCCGCCTCTTCAGGCAGCCTTTTTTGTTGTACTCTTTTTCTATCAACCGGCGCCACTATAAACCGTCAGGCGTTAGACTTTTTCGTCGCCCTTGCCCTCGCGCTTTGGTCAAGAATCTTCTTTCTGAGTCTGATGCTCAGTGGCGTTACCTCAAGAAGCTCATCGTCATTGATAAACTCAAGCGCCTGTTCCAGCGAAAGAAGCTTTGGCGGAGTCAAACGAAGCGACTCATCAGTACCCGAAGAGCGCATGTTACTGAGCTTTTTGGTTTTGCATACGTTCATGGTGATATCAAGGCCTCTTGTGGACTCACCGACAATCATGCCTGCGTATACCTTGGTATTTGGCGAAACGAAGAAGGTTCCTCGATCTTCAAGGGCGCTCAACGAATAAGCAACACAAACCCCTGTTTCGGAAACGACAAGTGCGCCGGTTTCACGTGAAGGGAGCTTGCCCTTGAAAGCCTGGTAGTTGATAAAGACGTGCGACATGATTCCCTCGCCTTTGGTATCGGTGGTAAACTCAAGGTTGTAACCGATAAGTCCTCTGGTTGGAATTTCAAACTCAACCCTTACCATTCCGCCGCGAAGGGTACCCATGTGGATCATCTCTGCCTTTCTTCGGCCCATCTTTTCGATAATCACACCGGTATACTCTTCAGGAATATCAATGGTCACATGCTCGATAGGCTCAAGCATCGTTCCATCTTCATCATAATGCATGATCACCTCAGGCCGTGCAATGGCAAGTTCATAACCTTCACGCCTCATGGTTTCGATCAGTACCGAAAGATGGAGTTCTCCCCTGCCCGAAACCCGGAAGGTATCTGCACTGTCTGTCTCCTCAACGTTAAGGGCAACATTGGTCATAACCTCTTTCATGAGCCGCTCACGGATTTTGCGGCTGGTTACCTCTTTGCCTTCCAGTCCTGCAAACGGGGAGTCGTTAACCGAAAAGAGCATGGAGAGGGTCGGCTTGCTGATTTCAAATGAGTCCAGCGATACCGGTTCCTCAACCGATGCGAGAGTCAGGCCGACTGTGGCATCAGGAATACCGGCAATGGCAACAATATCACCTGAAGTGGCCTCTTTGACCTCAATTCTCTGAACCTTGTCGAACTGAAAAACCTTTGTTACCGTACCCTTGCCAACAATGCCGTCAGGCGATACAACAACAAGCTGATTACCGGGGCTTACCTTGCCGCGATGAATGCGACCGATAGCGATTTTGCCGATATACTCGTTGTAGTCAAGCGTCGTCACCAGCATCTGGAATCCGCCGTCATCTTCGGCAACCGGCGCAGGAATCTCCTTGATGATGATGTCAAGCAGCAGGCTCATGTCACCATCTTCATCATCCATGCTGTATTTGGCAACACCGTTTTTGGCTGATGTAAAGATATAGGGGAAATCGAGCTGATGCTCTTCTGCTCCAAGGGCAATAAAGAGATCAAGAACCTGATCGTGCACCTTCACCGGGTCGGACTGCGGACGGTCAATCTTGTTGATAACCACAATCGGTTTCAAATGGAGTTCAAGAGCTTTGCGCAGTACAAACTTGGTCTGGGGCATTGGGCCTTCAAACGCATCAACAAGAAGCAGCACTCCGTCAACCATCTGTAATATACGTTCAACCTCACCACCAAAGTCAGCATGACCCGGTGTGTCGACAATATTAATCTTGTGATCTTTATAAACCGCTGCTGCGTTTTTCGAAAAAATGGTAATTCCCCTCTCACGCTCCTGCGGATTGGAATCAAGAACCCTTACGTTTACCTGCTGGTTATCCCTGAAGGCGCCTGTCTTCTGAAAAATTGAATCAACAAGTGTCGTTTTTCCATGATCAACGTGGGCGATAATGGCTATATTTCTAATATTCTTTGTGTCGCTCATCTTTTTTCCTTGTAAATAAAGTATATTTATACCCCGTAATGGCCCGAATATACATTTTTTTCTTTGTATTTATGCCATCAATCTTTGTTCGCTGACCAGGAGCCTTAATACTTCATCTGCCCGGCATGCACAGCAATTTTTTTATGCTCCGGACACTTCCCCGCACCCAAATACAATGAATAATATATTACTCAACAACCTTCCTCTTCTTTTACTCAATCAGATTGTGTCGCTGCTCTATATGGTAACGACATTTCTCTACGGAGCCCATTTTTTCAGTGATGTCCGGTTTGCGAAGCAATACAAGCGTCCGCTGCTCAGTGTAACGGTTGTAACGCATGTAGCCTATCTCGGACTTTTGACCTCGATTGAAGGATACAAGATCAGCTACTCGACGGTAAACCTGATGACCATGGTCGCCCTTACCCTGACCATTATCTACATTTTCATCGAATTTACGACCAGGACTGATAAAACAGGATTTTTTGTCATCTCCTTTGCTGCCGGCGCACAGCTTATCTCTTCGATCCTTACTTCAGTAACCCCGAATACCGGAGTGGCATTCAGCGGCCTTGGCATAGGCGTTCACCTGATGACAACAATTTTCGGATTCAGCGCGATAGCCATTGCCGGAGTCTACAGCATCCTTTACCTCCTGCTCTTTCGCCAGATTGAACAGAACCGCTTTGAACTTCTCTTTCAGCGCCTGCCGAATCTTGAAGTACTCGAACGCCTTATCATGCACGCCGTAGCGTTCGGCTTCCTGTTTCTCTCAATCACCCTGTTTGCCGGAATGATTGAGCAGCATGCAATGAAAGGCACCGTCACCATCCTCGAGCCCAAGCTGATCACCCTTGTCATTATCTGGCTTATCTACGGAACAAGCGTTTTTATCAAGCCAATCATTGGATGGGACATCAAGCATATGGCCTATCTCTTTATTGTGCTCTTCGTCTTTGTTACAGCACTTATTGTACTGATGACCTTTTTTTCACCAACATTTCATACCCTGAGCTTTTAAATCCCCTTATGTTTGAAAGTTTGAAGCTTTTAGGGTATATTTAAAACTTATCGGTTTGTTCTGCACAGAGTTTTTTGCTGTATCGTGCATCATCAAATAACTTAAACAGCCCTTCTATGAACATCATTTCGATCGGTGTCAACCACAAAACAGCACCCATTGAAATCCGTGAAAGAATCTCCCTTTCAGAAGTTCAGAACAAGGAGTTCATTACCGGTCTGATTGAAAGCGGCATTGCCCATGAAGCAATGGTAATCTCCACTTGCAACAGAACGGAACTCTATGTAGTTCCCGCAATGCACGAGGTAACCGGAGAGTATCTCAAAGAGTACCTGATTTCTTTCAAGGATGCACAAAAAGAGGTTCGCCCTGAACACTTTTTCAGCCGTTTTTACTGCGGAACCGCCCGCCATATTTTTGAAGTTGCAAGTGCGATTGATTCGCTGATTCTCGGTGAAGGCCAGATTCTCGGTCAGGTCAAAAATGCCTATCGCATTGCAGCCGAAACACAGGCCGCAGGTATTCTTATCACCCGCCTCTGCCATACCGCTTTCAGCGTCGCAAAAAAGGTCAAGACCAAAACCAAAATAATGGAGGGTGCCGTTTCGGTCAGCTATGCTGCTGTCGAACTGGCCCAGAAGATCTTCTCCAACCTCTCCATGAAGAAGGTTCTGCTTATCGGTGCCGGTGAAACCGGTGAACTGGCAGCAAAGCATATCTATCAGAAAAACGCACGCAATATTGTTATTACCAACAGAACGCTGTCAAAAGCCGAGGCCCTCAGCGAAGAGCTCGGCACCAACAAAGTTCTGCCCTACGAGTCATACAAGGAGCATCTCCACGAGTTCGATATCATCATTACGGCTGTCAGCAGCAAAGAGTACATTCTGACGGAATCAGAGATGCACCAGAGCATGCTCAAGCGAAAACTGAAGCCGGTTATTATTCTCGACCTCGGACTCCCAAGAAATGTTGATCCCGACATTTCAAAGCTTCAGAACATGTTCCTCAAGGATATTGATGCGCTCAAGCACATCATTGACAAAAACCTTGAAAAACGAAGCCGCGAACTTCCGAAAGTCAATGCCATTATTGAGGAGGAACTTGTTGCTTTTGGTCAATGGATCAATACACTGAAAGTCAGACCAACCATTGTGGATCTTCAGTCCAAGTTCATTGAAATCAAGGAGAAAGAACTTGAACGGTACCGTTACAAGGTAAGTGAAGAGGAGCTTCAGAGAATGGAGCACCTGACAGACCGAATTCTTAAAAAAATCCTGCACCATCCGATCAAGATGCTCAAGGCTCCGATTGATACTACAGACACCATGCCAAGCAGAGTCGATCTTGTCCGTAACGTTTTTGATCTCGAAGAACCAAATTAGTCACCTAAATAAAAATCCGTAATTGCTTTGAAAAAACAGCTTATCATCGGTACCAGGTCCAGCCCCCTCGCTTTGTGGCAGGCAGAATTCACCAAGACGGAACTTTCGAGGCACTTCCCTGAACTCGACATCACACTGAAGCTGGTTAAAACAACCGGTGATGTGCTTCTCGACTCTCCCCTCTCCAAAATTGGAGATATGGGTCTGTTCACCAAAGACATCGAAAAACACCTGATTGCCAAAGAGATTGACTTGGCGGTTCACAGTCTGAAAGATGTTCCGACAGCCACTCCTGAAGGGTTGATTATCACCTCCTTTACCGAGCGCGAAGACACACGGGATGTCATTATTTCAAAGGGTGGCGTCAAACTGATGGATCTGCCTGCAAATGCAAAAATGGCAACAAGCAGCCTTCGCCGTATGTCGCAGCTTCTGAGCCTTCGTCCTGATCTTGATATTCGTGACATCAGAGGTAATCTCAATACCCGCTTCCAGAAGTTTGATGCTGGTGAATTTGATGCCATGATGCTTGCCTATGCAGGAGTATACCGCCTGAACTTCAGCGACCGCATCTCGGAGATCCTTCCGCACGATGTGATGCTTCCTGCTGTCGGACAGGGTGCACTCGGCATTGAGACCCGTGTAGACGATGAGCAGACAAGAGAGATTGTACGCATCCTCAACCACTCCAACACCGAGTACTGCTGCAGGGCTGAACGTGCACTGCTCCGTCACTTGCAGGGTGGCTGCCAGATTCCGATCGGCGCTTATGGATCGTTCCAGAACGGAACACTCAAACTCCTTGCCTACGTTGGATCAGTTGACGGTAAAGTTGGTCTGCATGACGAAATAACAAAAACAGGACTCACCTCTCCCGAACAGGCTGAGGAAGCAGGTATTGCGCTTGCTGAAAAACTGCTGGCTCAGGGCGCGGACGCCATTCTGTCGCAAATCCGCAAAACCCGCTGATGAAAACAGTTCTTGTTACCCGACCGAAACAACAAGCTGCATCTTTTGTAAAGGAACTGGAACAATACGGCCTGAACTCTTTTGTCTTTCCGACAATAGAGATCAGGCCGGTTTCCGGCTGGAAGGTTCCCGATCTGAGCCTGTTTGACGGCGTTTTTTTTACAAGCCCCAACAGTGTCGGTTTTTTTATGGATCGACTGCTCTCGGAGAGCCCTGAGGAGTTGGAGCATCTTCAAAAGCTCAAGGTATGGGCGGTAGGAAAAACAACCTCCGGTGACCTTGCCGTGCATGGCGTAAAAACTCAACCAGTACCGAAAATTGCTGATGCCGTAACCCTCATGGAGGAGATAGGAAACGAAGCAATTGCAGGCCGCACCTTCCTTTTTCTCAGAGGAAGTCTCTCTCTTGGAACTATTCCTGACGTGATTAAAAAGAGAGGTGGTGATTGCGTTGAACTGACCGTTTACGAAAATCTTCCGCCATCACTCGAAGAGACAGCAAAAGTAAAAGCGCTTCTCGAAGGTGGCTCACTTTCATGCCTCTCTTTCACAAGCCCCTCTACGGCAATCAATTTTTTTGAGGCGCTCCATTCGACTCACCTTCCTTCAGGTGTACTTGTAGCTGCAATAGGCACCACGACGGCATCCGCACTTAAAAAACTCGGCGTTCAGGTTGATGTCATACCTGAATCATTTGATGGTCCCGGCTTTGCCAAAGCCATCGCCAAAGCACTGCAATAACAACCAGCTACTCTTTTTTTCTTCTCCTATAAATCATCGTAATCAGGAAGGTACTCTATTTCGGGAATATCATCGATAGTGCAGGTAAAACTTGCTGCCGACTTGACTGAAGTGGTATCCAACAGAGCAGCCTCATCCGGTTTCGCCTCTTCAGGCTCTCCTGAAAAAAGCATAAGCTGCCGTTCATCGACTGCTGACCTGGTACCATAACCATTTCTCCGACTGGAATGGGGATTTTCTGTATCATCCGTTTTCAACTGCTCTTCATTCTGCCAAGGCTGTTGCTGTTGAGCAGGAGTCAGCTTTTTTCGACTGTCAAACAATCTGCTGTTCACGGTCGAAAGAGCCTCAAGCTTCGCCTCCATCGTCTCCCTCAGGGAGTCATCCAGATCAATACGCATGGCATGAAGAAGCTGAACAGAGTCAGCCCGGTGCTGGGCAAGCTCCTTTCGCATCTCCCTGCCGATCTCTTCGATTGCCCTCTCTTCCCTGCCGGGCCAGCCGGTCAGCAATAACACAACTACTGCAACAAGCAGCAGAACTATTGCAGCAAGAAGCACTGGTATCATCACAATGATCAGAGATGTTTAGCTATATCGTCAAGCAGTACCCGGCCAAGTTCACGGTTGGAACTGACCAGTCCTTCACCAAAGATTGTTGTCTTGCCCCTGTAGTCAAAACAGAGTCCGCCTGCTTCGGTCACAATCGGAATCAGGGCGGCACAATCCCAGGGGCTCATTATTTTATCAACGGCAACCTCTGCCCGCCCGGAGGCCACAAGCATATGGCCGTAGCAGTCGCCCCAGCCGCGCACCAGCCCCCCCTCCGTACGAAGCCGGTCAACCGGATGCAGGGAGGGCAGATCCAGCAGATACTCTTTTTCAGTGAACACAACAGTGGAGTCTTCAGGCTTGTCAATAGAGGAGACCGATATGGGAGAGCCATTCATAAATGCCCCGCATCCCCTTTCGGCGTAATAGATATCACCAAGAGCAGGGAAATGAACAACACCGAGCTTTATGGCGTCGTCAACCTCAAGAGCGATCAAAACACCATAAAGCGGGACTCCATGAATAAAAGCCTTGGTACCATCAATAGGATCTATGATCCATCGTCGATTGTTGGATGAGGGTCGTTCGTCAAACTCTTCACCCAGAACACCATCATCCGGATATTTTGAACTTATCGAACTTCTGATCCACTCTTCAGCTTTCCGGTCGGCCTCGGTGACCGGTGAAGCATCCCTTTTGGTAAACACTTGCAGGGATTTTCGTAAAAAATAACCCTGAATTAACCTGCCTGCCTCTTCGGCTATGTCAACAGCAAACTGAAGATCAGATGTCATAGGATATAAAGGCACCTTTTAAAGTCTTAAAAAAAAATACAGAACATTATTTATCCCTGCATACCGAGAAAGGCGGTTATTAACGTTTTTTTTTCAATATTCTTAAGTCATTTATGAAGAAAAAGCGGTCAAGACAAAGAGACGACTGAATCTGCAACTCTTCTGTATAACCGGGAAACACACCGAAGCACATCGAAAGGTGATCAGGGTTGTTCAGTCAGGGAACTGACTCTCGGCAAGTTAGTCAATCAATATCAAAAAAAACAATGAAACGCTTGATTGCCGAACGCGAAAAAGCCCGCCTCGGAGGTGGAGAAAAACGCATTGAAGCACAGCATAAAAAGGGGAAGTTTACAGCTCGTGAACGAGTCAACATGCTGCTTGATGAAGGGAGTTTTGAAGAGTATGACATGTTTGTCACCCATAGGACAACTGATTTCGGCCTTGACAAAGAGCACTTTCTTTCAGACGGTGTGATTACCGGTCATGGTACTATTGACGGGCGTCTGGTCTATCTATTCGCACAGGATTTCACGGTACTTGGTGGTTCGCTTTCAGAAACCAACGCGCTTAAAATCTGCAAGGTAATGGACCAGGCAATGAAGGTTGGCGCACCATTCATCGGAATCAACGACAGCGGCGGGGCAAGAATTCAGGAGGGTGTAAGGAGTCTTGCCGGATATGGCAATATTTTTCAGAGAAATGTCATGGCATCAGGGGTCATTCCCCAGATATCGGCAATTTTCGGCCCCTGTGCAGGTGGCGCGGTCTACTCCCCTGCACTTACTGATTTCGTTGTCATGGTCGAAAAAACCAGTCACATGTTTGTCACCGGTCCGAAAGTTGTCAAAACTGTAACCGGTGAGTCCATTACCGAAGAGGATCTTGGCGGAGCTTCGGTTCATGCAACCAAATCAGGAGTCACCCATTTTGTCGGCGCTGATGAAACCGAAGCTATACTGCTGATCAAAAAGCTGCTCAGTTACCTGCCACAAAACAATCTTGAGGAACCGCCCCTGGCCTTCTGTGATGATCCTGCCGACCGTCTTGACGACAAGCTGAACTCCATCATACCCGAAAAGCCGTCAATCCCATACGACATCAAGGATATTATCTATTCGATTGCCGATAACGGAGAGTTCCTTGAAGTTCAGCGGCAATATGCCCGAAACATTGTTGTCGGATTTGTCACCTTCAACGGCATCTCTACCGGAATAGTCGCCAATCAGCCCAACTATCTTGCCGGCTGCCTTGATATTGACGCATCTCGCAAAGCTGCAAGGTTTGTGCGATTCTGTGATGCCTTCAACATTCCGCTTGTTTCTCTCGTCGACGTACCGGGCTTCCTCCCCGGCAGTGCACAGGAGTTTGATGGAATTATCACCAACGGGGCAAAACTGCTTTTTGCCTATGCTGAGGCTACGGTGCCGAAAATCACCGTAATCCTCCGCAAAGCCTATGGCGGAGCATACATCGTCATGAGTTCCAAAATGCTTCGTGGAGATATCAACTATGCCTGGCCAACTGCTGAAATTGCTGTCATGGGCCCTATAGGCGCCATTGAGGTACTCTTCAACAGAGATCTTAACGCTATCGAAGATCTCGAAGAACGTGCCCGGTTTGTTGCAGAAAACGCCGCGGAGTATCGTGAAAAATTCGCCAATCCTTACGAGGCGGCGAAATTCGGATATATCGACGATATCATTGAACCGCGCAATACTCGTTTCAGAATAATCCGTGCTCTTCAGACGCTCTCGACCAAAAAAGATCAAAACCCCCCGAAAAAGCACTCGACAATTCCACTGTAAGAGGGAGTAAACCATGACAACAATCCAACAAATTTTACCGATTGATCTTTCCGCGATAAGAAGTGAGCATCTTGCACAGGCTTTGACAGGTTACAGTGTCGTCTTTCTGTCACTCTTTCTGCTTGCGCTTCTCTTCAGTGTGATACCAAAGGTACTCTCCTGGAATGTCAGAAGAAGATTTGACGATGAGGGTGATGCAGCAAAAAAAGCTCTGGCAGGAAACATGATTCCAGGAGAGGTCAGCGCAGCAATCGGTGTGGCCATCTCGCTCTATCTCAATGAGCTTCACGATCAGGATACTGCAATTCTGACAATCAAAAAAGTTGGCAAAAGCTACACTCCATGGAATTCAAAAATCTACAATGTCATTAATTTCAAAGGGTTTCAACGATGAGGAAATATAAATTCACAATCAGCGGAAACCGCTACAGTGTCGAAATTAAATCCTTTGAGGAGAACAGTGCCGAAATAGAAGTAAACGGCACCTCATACCAGGTCGAGTTGGGTCAGGAGATAAAACGACCTCAGACACCAAAGCTCGTCCGCTATACTCCCCCGACGCCATCAAAGCCACCTCAACCCCTCAACACTCCAGGGTTGAGTATCATCAAAGCACCACTGCCGGGTACCATTATTGCCATCATGGTTCAACCCGGCTCGATGGTCAAACGCGAAGAACCGGTACTTGTTCTTGAAGCCATGAAAATGGAAAACAATATTTTTGCCGAAAAATCCGGTACGGTCAAAAGTATCAGGGTAACGGTAGGCGATACAGTCATGCAGGGTGATATCCTGCTCGAAATTGAATAACACCATTATGGACCGACTTATACAGTTTATCGGGTATTCAGGTTTTGCCAACATTACCCCAGGGCACCTGTTGATGATTCTTGTCGGCATGGTGTTTATCTACCTTGCCATCCGTTATGAATATCAACCGACTCTTCTGATACCGATCGGATTCGGCATACTGATCGGCAATACGCCGTTTATCGAACATGGAGGGATGGCGCTGGGAATCTACGAGGATGGAAGTGTCATGAACTATCTCTATCAGGGAGTTCTGAAGGGTATTTTCCCTCCCCTGATTTTTCTCGGTATCGGAGCAATGACTGATTTCTCTCCCCTGATATCAAACCCGAAGCTTATTCTTCTGGGTGCAGCAGCACAGCTCGGCATCTTCATGACCTATATCGGAGCCATCTCACTTGGATTCACCAATTCTGAATCCGCATCTATCGGCATTATAGGCGGTGCTGACGGCCCGACAGCAATCTTTCTCTCTTCCCGGCTCGCTCCGCATCTCGTTGCCTCGATCGCCATTGCTGCATACACCTATATGGCTCTGGTTCCGCTCATTCAGCCACCGATCATGCGCCTTCTGACTACAAAAAATGAGCGCAGAATCAAAATGAAGCCGCCCCGCTCGGTCACCAAGCTTGAGAAAGTCATGTTTCCCGTCTTCGCTCTGCTCCTGACCGGTTTTATCGCTCCAGGGTCACTTCCGCTGCTCGGCATGCTCTTTCTTGGTAATCTGCTCAAAGAGTCCATGGTGACAAAACGGCTGGCCGAAACAGCCAAAAACACTCTGATCGATATAGTAACCATCATCCTTGGCGTCACAATCGGTGCTTCAACCCAGGCAACAACATTTCTCACTCAAAGTTCAGCACTTATTTTCATACTCGGAGCAACGGCTTTCATGTTCTCCACAGCCGGAGGAGTTCTGTTCGCAAAGTTCATGAACCTTTTTCTCAAGGAAGGGAACAAAATTAACCCGCTCATCGGAGCAGCAGGAGTAGCTGCTGTACCGGAAAGTGCACGGGTTGCACAAGTCGAGGGTCTGAAAGCTGATCCGACCAATCACCTTATCATGCACGCTATGGCACCGAATGTTGCGGGCGTGATAGGATCAGCGGTTGCTGCCGGTATCATGATGAGTTTACTTCTGTAGCCCACTCCCTCCGGGCGTCTGCCAAATCCAGCAAAAAAGGCAAGCTATCGAAAAAGAGCGGCAACTTTCTTTAACAGCAGCTTGTTCTCGACTGGTTTGACAAGATAGTCGTTCATACCGTTCAGCATGGCTTTCTGGACGGTTGCCGGATCCGAATCACCACTCATCCCTATAATCGGTACATTTCTGAACTCCCATTGTCCGGAACGAATGCGTTTTGCTGTTTCAAGACCATCCATAACCGGCATCTGCATATCCATCAGTATCAGATCGCAATGATGATTTTCAAGCGTATCAAGTGCCTCTCTGCCATTGACAGCCTCAACGATAGTTAAATGGAACTTCTGGAGCATATTTCTTATGATCATGCGGTTAACCGCCGAGTCATCGACAACGAGCAGTGTTTTACCTGCAAGTGATCCCTGCAGGATAGCCGGATTTTCCTTGATGGAAGAGGTCAATGCCTGCAGAAAATCAGGAAGACGCAGAGGCAGGGAGAGCAAACCATGGATACCGGACTTTTCTGCTCTGCCCTGAAGCATATATGATGGCTCTTTGGTATAGGCAACGATCGGCAGATATTTACCACCCCCCCTGATTCTGTATGCGATTTCGAAAGCATCAATAACAGGGAGATCAAGATCAGCAAGAAGGAGATCATATCTCTCCGACTCAATCATCGCCATCACCTCACTTCCACTCACTGCATCCTCAATATCAACGCCAAGAGGAAGCAGATATCGACGAATCATCGCAAGAGTCTCGGGGTCATCATCAGCAAGCAGAATACGCTTTCCGGATAAATACCCGCGACTGTCAGTGTAGAGCTTTACCTCATATTCAGCTATTTCTGATTCTGCAAGCACGGGCAAACTCAGAACAAACTCAGTATACTCACCATGTACGGAGTTACAGGTAATATCTCCGCCAAAAGAGTGCATGACCCGTTTACAGAAGGCAAGGCCAAGGCCGGTGCCACCCTTTCTTCCTGAAGTGAAAAACGGGTCAAAAAGTTTTCCGATATTTTCCGCTGAAACACCCGGACCGTCATCCCTGACAAAAACCCTGTTCAGAGTCTCACCGGGTTGCAGGTGTATATCAATTCGCCCTTCGGGAAAGGATCGCAAAAAATAGAGTGCATTCAGAATAAGATTGAAAATCACAAAAACATACATGTTCTCGGCACCACGAAACATAAAGTCCTGAGTGTCGTCAAAATGCACTTTCTCTCGCTCCTCTTCCAATTCATAACTGTATTCATCAAGGGCCTTATGCGTTAATGCCGATATGGAAAAACAGGCAAATGCACTTTTTAAAGAAGATGCATCATCCTTGACCTCCTCAAGAATCATCTCAATAATCTGCACACCACGGCTGACCGCCATCTGCCCCTGAGCAACCCGCTGATAGATTCTTTCAAGACCGCTTACCGGAATCACAGAATCAACAGTTCCGTAATTATAGAACGGAAGTTCCTGCTGTATGGCATCAAAATTATAGCTTATCTGCCCGAGAGGATTTCGCATCTCATGTGCAATTCCCCCGGCAAGAGCCTGAAGGGCATTGTTTCTTTCCTGGGCTTTCTGCCCCTGACGGTTACTGTAGCTGAACAGGTAACCAACTACAATTGTAAAAAACAACACGATGGAATAGAGCGGAATATTGAAATGTGGCTGAAGAACAAGATGAGGGGAAAAAAGGATAGAAAACACAATGGCCCCCACAACACCGATCAACAGATCCACAAGAAACATAAACCAGTTTGGCACGAAGGAGATGAGCACAAACACCATGAATAATTCCCAGTAAAGCCAAAGCTCATGGAAATTGGTCTCAAACAAATTGACTGTAAAAATAAACGGCAATACAAAAATCAAACCAAAATGCCAATAAGCCATAAAATGGCGTTTCAGAAAAGATGGGAATGAATCTTTAAACAGTACCGAGCCGCAAATCAGAACAGCAATCCCTCTGAGATAAACATTCTCATATGGCAGTTCAAAACCATATCTGAACAAGAAGTAAAAAATAAAATGCGCTGGTGCCCCAAGCAGAGCAATTGCCTGCAAATTAAACCTTGATACCTGAGTCCCTTTTTCGGGACAGCTCTTGATATATCCAATAATATTCAAGCTGACTCCCGCTTGAGAAGCTTTTCAACAGCTTCAAAAGATGCACTAAAACAGGCTTCTATAGATGCTCCTCTCCAGTAATCTCCGGTAAGAACAAGACCGTTCGAGGGATCGAAAAGCCGGTCAAGCTGCTCAAGAAGACGATGATGATAGGCGGAATAGGCACAAAGACCTGAAGCTATTCGTTTATAGAGAAATGACTCTCTTTTGTTGCCTTTCACAGAGAAATATGGCGCAATGATACGCTCACCCATTGAGGCAATATCATCAGGCGGCATCTCTTCAGAAATGATTTTTCTCGATTCCCGTCCACTGAACGTGTAGCGTACAAGGTCAAGGTCTGTCGTACCATAAGCCCCTGCGTTGCTTAAAGGAAAGGTATGATCAAAAACCATGGCTCGCTGATCCTTTAAAAAAACATTCTTTTGATATCGGGCAATCACAATAGCAACCGGATAATAACGTACCTGTTGGAGAAGACTGACAGAATCGGGACAAAGCTTTCCAAGCAAAGGCCAAAGCTGTGAAGCAGGAAGAGCCGTTACAATACGGTCGTATTCAGTTTTATATGTTTCATTATTCAAGCTGTATGTCAACACATATGGCCCGGCATCTCCTTTTTTTTCAATCGATTGAACCGTGTGACCACACAGTACTCTTGTCAATGTTGAGCGCTCCTCAAACAGCTCAAGCATACGATGCATACTTTCCGTCAACTGTTCATAACTGTCAAGGAGAAGTGAAAGATTCGATCCAAAATTACCCGGATAGCACTCATCTGCTTCCGCACCGTTCATCCTCACAGTAACCGGACGAATGACATGATTGACACATCGTGCGTTAAAAAATTCGGATAGAGAAAGATGATCGCTTCGCTCCGACAAGGAATTAAAAAAATCGCTGTTCAGAAATCCCTCGTTCTGATTCTTCAAAATTGCCCTGGCCATGGGAAGCAATCTCACTACTCCCTGTAATCCACTGAGTTCAAGAAACTGGACCATCTGGTACCACGAGGCACTATCCTTGTTGATCGAAATAACCCTGCCATTAACAAGCTGAGAAGAGTTGAATCCGAAATATTCGTATTCCAAATCCCCTAAAACATCGATAAAACGACGAAAACGATAATACTTTTTACCGATATTCTTGCCACCAAAATCAAGCCATCTGCCATCAAGAGAGGCACTGCCGATTCTGCCACCAAGCTGGTCATCTTTTTCAATCAGATCAACATTAACACCCTTCTGATTGAGATGAAAAGCTGTAGCTATGCCGGATATTCCGCCCCCGATAACCGCAACCCTGCTCATACAGAGAGTGACTTGGTGCGCATGAGATTAATCTGTGCATCGAAATGAGCTTTATTTCTCGATGTAACTTTCTCGGTAAACCTTGAAAGCTGTTCAAATCTATCCTGATCCTTGATAGACTGACCTTTCAAAATCGTTTCGACACAAAGCTTGCCCCACTGGAATACCTGACTGACAACAAAGCCATTCTTGTCCTTTTCACCGTTCATGATTGAAAATGTATTGAACGTTCTGATAATAACAGGAGCCTTTTTCGAAAGATAATTATAAAAATTTGCGTGATATTGCAGCAATGAAATTTTTCCGCCTTCAGGTAACCCGTTTTCAGCAAGATGAACTGTTGCTGTTGATGCCTGGCGTAACGCTTCAAGAATAACCATACCCTGAATATGATCGGAGTTATGATCAAAACTGATTTCACTGGTCTCGGAAAACATATTGAAGTGCATAAACTTTCCAACACGATACATATCTGAAATCAGCACATTGCCAATATCTTTTTTATGTACAATCTCTTTCTTGAGTGGATCCGGAACAGCATCTTCTTCCATAATGGCAAGAGGACCATGCAAGAGTCCCCTTATATCCAGGGGAAGTTTTTTCAATAATGCGGCAGTGTTATCAATATTAAAAGAAGAGTCATCGTCCTGTTGCGAATGATCGGAAAGTGCCTTGAGGAGAGCATAAACCTCCTGATTTGCAAGGCGATATTGTGCGGAAAGAAATATCTCGCAGGTATCACCAAGCAGCATAAGCAAACGCATAGCCTCATCAACTGATTCAACCCGTACAACCTGACAAAGAGAGGTCTTGAGAGGAATTGTGTCACCATCAAAAATAATGGTAAAGGGTTTTTTTCCTGGATGGAGGGTAAGAACACCGTGCTCTCTTTTGTACCTTTTGACAGACCTGTGTAACGGATAGCGGACTAATGGCTCTCTCTGGAACGGAATGCGCAACTCATGGGCAAGGCCGCTGCTTGCTGAATGGTTAATCATGATCAACTCCCACTACTATTTTTAAATAAATGGCTGCAATGCACAATAGGAATCCCAGGGGCATCCGGTACCCTGAAATAACACAAACGCTCTTTTTCATACGGAGATTCTTGAATAATGAATGACAGTTATATTTATTTTCAATATAACGTTAATAGAAAAATTATTCGGATAGACCGTTTTGTTTTACAATAATTTCACACATCATTTTTCCAGGCTATTCACAACCACTCCATGCACATTGGAAAACGGAATACAAAAAACGTAACCGGAGCTATTTCATGCCATTGCTTCCGGAAGTTCATTCATTTTAGTATTTTTGGCTTTTTAAAACCCTAATTCCTCTTCATCCATGAGCCAGCTCGATTTACTCAATATTGTACACCGCCCAAGAAGGCTGCGCAAATCTGCCGCTATCAGAAATCTTGTGCAGGAACACACTCTGACGGTCAACGATCTTGTCTATCCGCTCTTTGTCTGCCCCGGGAGCAACGTTGTTGAAGAGGTAGCCTCCATGCCAGGCAGCTTCCGCTATTCGATTGACCGGGCAGTACAAGAGTGCCAGGAACTCTGGGACCTCGGAATCCAGTCCATCGACCTGTTCGGTATTCCCGAGCAGAAAACCGAAGATGGAAGCGAATCATACAACGATAAGGGCATCATCCAGGAGGCACTCCGTGCCATCAAGGCAAAAGTGCCGGATCTCTGCATCATGACTGATGTCGCGCTTGATCCATTCACCCCTTTCGGCCATGATGGTCTGGTCAGAGACGGCATCATCCTGAATGACGAAACCGTTGAAGTGCTCTGTAAAATGGCGATCTCCCATGCCAATGCCGGAGCTGACTTTGTCTCTCCGAGTGACATGATGGACGGCCGTATCGGAGCCATCCGCGAGTCACTTGACGATGCAGGCTTCTCCGATATCGGCATTCTCTCCTACGCTGCCAAATACGCTTCAAGCTTCTACGGCCCGTTCCGCGATGCACTTCACTCCGCACCGCAGTTCGGTGATAAAACAACCTACCAGATGAACCCCGGCAATACCGATGAAGCGATGAAAGAGATCGAGCTCGACATCATGGAAG
>JAAXXL010000120.1 GCA_013334485.1 Chlorobiaceae bacterium
CAAGGATTGTCATCTCGAACGTTAGAGAGAGATCCCATTGCCAAACTCAGCACTAATCTTAAGGTTTTATCAACCGCAAAAACTCACTCCTTGTCGGCTGTGAAGTAATAAACTGCCCTGACATAGCTGAAGTTGTGGTAACGGAGTTGAGCTTCTCGACGCCGCGCATAACCATGCACATGTGGCGTGCCTCGATCACCACACCGACCCCCTTCGGCTTGAGCACGCTCTGGATGGCATCGCGTATCTGCTGGGTAAGGCGCTCCTGAACCTGGAGGCGGCGGGCAAAGACCTCAGCCACACGGGCAAGCTTTGAGAGCCCGACAATCTTTCCGTCGGGAATGTAGGCGATATGCGCCTTGCCGAAAAAGGGGAGCATGTGGTGTTCGCACATGGAGAAGATGTCGATATCCTTCACCAGCACCATCTCGTCGTATGACTCGGTAAAGACGGCATTTTTTAGCAGCTCCTCCGGATCCTGGCTGTACCCTCTTGTCAAAAAGCGCATGGAGCGGGCGACCCGCTCGGGGGTTTTGAGCAGCCCTTCGCGCATGGGGTCTTCGCCGATCCCCTCAAGCATGGCGGCCACCGCTTCTGACAGGCTTCCGAGAATATGCGGTTCGGTATCGGGAGCATCTCTATGACAGTCATCATCATCGCAGCAGCTTCCACGTCCCGTAGGGAGCGGGTTACTCTCCGAGATAGCGGACGGAATTTTTTCCTGTTTCATATATTTTTACTTCGTGGAGAGCGATCTCCCGGTTATTGATGTTACGCAGTCGTTGTTCGAGTATATCCCATATAAGAACGGCAAGCACTTCGGTAGTCGGCACGCACTCCCTCAGCTCCGGCACGTCAAGGTTGAGGTTGCGGTGGTCGAACCGCCCAATGATCTCCTCCTCAAGAATAGCCTTCAGCTCCTTGAGGTCAAAGAGAAATCCGGTAGCGGGGTCAACTACACCGAAAAGGGTGATTTCAAGCAGATAATTGTGCCCGTGCCCGTTTTTATTGCTGCATTTTCCGTAAATTTCACAATTCTCTTCATCCGTAAACTGAGGATTGAAAAGCCGATGCGCAGCATTGAACTCTATTTTTCGTGAAACGTAGACTTTCCTCGGTTTTTCTAAAAGATCATTCATGGGCAGCAGTTGTTCATGTTCCTTCTCTTGACTTGTACCATCCTGCACATGCAGTAATGTACTCTTTTCGATCTACAATTTGTATTGAAGGTAACTTGGGCTCTCTTCTATAAGTTTCAACAAAGTTGCACGTTGCAGCATTATGTGTCTTGGCACCCCCTAACTTGAATAGGGGGATTTGAGCGAACAGAAGTAGTATCTTATTTTTCCTGGACCTCTCAAAATCGTCGTGAGGGGTTCAAGGAGAAGGCGGACGGAACGCAGGAACCGGAATGTACAACGGGTACATGAGGATTCCGAGTACCGCCCAACGCACTAATTGAACCCCGTAACAGATTTTGAACTATGCATACTACCGTTACCTTCAAAGGCCAATTGCCCCTCGTAGGCGTGAACGAGAAGGGCCATAAGACCCGTTTTGACGCCACCATGGATTTTTCAGGCCCCGCCAAATATGCCACGCCAATGGATACGGTGCTTGAAGCGCTTGGAGCCTGCTCCATGATGGATGTTATCGCCATCATCAAAAAGATGCGAAAAGAGCTGACCCTGCTTCAGGCTGACCTTGAGGCTGAAAGGGCCGAGGAGCATCCGAAGGTGTTCACTTCGATCCACATCAAATACCGCATGAAGAGCCCTGACGCCGCCCTCGCCGACCTCGAAAAAGCCGCAGGACTCTCCATGGAGAAGTACTGCAGCGTCGCCGCCATGCTCCGCGGCTCCGGCTGCAAAATAACCTGGAGCACCGAACTGGCCTGAATCGACTTGCCCCCATACGTCTTTTCAATCAGGAATCCCCAAATGTCATCTCGAACGCAGAGAGAGATCGCCTTTTCCGAAAACCAGATCCCTCCCTTCAGTTCGGGATGACAAGCCTGAATTCAAAATCTCTTCAAGGTGTCATGCCGAACTGAAAGGAGGCATCTCTCCTCAGGCTTACCTTTACTTGATGTAACTGATCGTTATCAATACCGTCCCGTCCTCTGTTCCTAACATCAACTCGATTCGGCTCGGGAATTGGCGGGTAAATACAGAAAATCATGATCGTCCCGGAGGGACGCGGAAGTTATTTGATTCGGGTGCTATCTATAGAAATCAGTGTTGTTTGGATTATATTTACACTGATATTTTACCGGATGATGTTGTCTCCCATCTGAATTCAGGGGCCAAACGATACCAAGGGATTTAACCCATGCATGAAAGCGAGTGGAAGACCCGGAAAACGAGGATTGACAGGCAGCTCAGGGCGCTCAATCCGGCATGGGAGATTATTCCGTACAGATCATTAAAGAATATTTCCGAATTCTCATTTTCTTCCATAACAAGGCGAATCTAAATGGAGTACAACCAGATTCTTCCTGTGTCTTCATTTTACGTTTTAATCGAAAAAGACAGTAGTGTCCGGTTAAAATAATGTCAGTTGAGGTACCGGATCCCTCACTTTTTTGAGAGATTGTTCTTTGAGAGATAAAATATCGATCAACAAGCGCTGTTCCATG
>JAAXXL010000121.1 GCA_013334485.1 Chlorobiaceae bacterium
GATTCCGCCAGACCTCAATTTTTTCATACACCTTCTTGTTGAGGTTACTGATCGTGCCTGGGCTAACCTTCGTACCCCAAAGTGCCTCGGTGATATCTTCAACCCGCCGGACCGATACTCCGGCCAGGTACATCTCGATCAGCGCCTCTTCAACTGAGGCCTCCCGGCGGCGGTAGCGCTCGATGATCGCCGTCTCAAAGGTCTGCCGCCGTAACTTCGGCACCTCCAAGGTTACCACTCCTGCCTTCGTGTGAAGTTTGCGCTGGTAGTGGCCGGCCCGAGTGTCGGTTCTGGCCTCATTGCGTTGGTATTTCTCCGCATTGCATAGCTGATCTGCTTCCGCATCCAGCATCATATTCAAGGTCTCTTCGACGGTGCTGCGAACGACCTGTCCAAGATGGTCGCGAACAGCTTCTTCATTCAGATGGATGATCTTTTTGTCTTCTGATGTATGATTCTTCCTCACGGCGGTGCTCCTTTTTGGGTTTGAGTTTACGTTTGGCGACGCAATTCTAACCCCGAAAGGGCACTGCCGTGATTTAAAAAAGCGAAAATTACTTTACGTTATCAATTATTCTGGCGTCCTGAATGCTGGTGTAGCACAGAACATCGATAGCGAATCTTTCAAACAGCAGGGTAAACCGCGAATTGGCCTCCGCCCATGGCAGGCTTGCTTGCCGTACCCCATGCTCATGGCAGTTTACTCGGGGTGGGCGAGCGTGAAGAAAGGTCTGAAACTGGCAACTATCCAAATGCCGCCAGACCCGTTCCTCTGCGTGGTCGTACAAGGTTTCCTGCTTCTGGCAAACCGGGTAAGGCCATGTCTTTCCCTTGGGATGCTCAACCCAGACATCGACTCGCTGGGTGGCTACATCAAGCTCGATACGAGAAACAGACCATGGCTCCTTCAACCCCAACAAATGCCGATATAGTTCGGTGTCGCGCATAACTCACCTCCTCGGAATGGAGTGATGAGTTTAGCATCTTTTGGGTTATGAACCCACTGAGTTCCCGGAAGCCCCATTTTAAGGGATGGTTACACCGGCAAGCCAAAACAGAACTCGTTTATTGAAAGATTCAACCGAACCTATCGCGATGAAGTATTGAAAGTGTACGTATTCAAGTTTCTCTCGGAGGTAAGGGAAATTACGGAGAATTGGATGGTCGAACATAACGAGGAGTATCCACACGAATCGCTCGAAAACCAGACGCCAGCGGAGTATCTGGCGGCACACCAAAAAATGGAAAACTCTATTTTAACGCAGTGTTAAAGGAGGTGGGTTTACAAAGCCACTAGGTCAAAAGTCAAGAATATCAAGTTGACGGATTGCCTCGTATAATAATATTCCGCAGGACATAGCAAGGTTGAGACTGCGGATGTTTGTGTTGGCAATAGGGATGCGGTAACATTGATTGGGGATATTCTCTAAGATATGTGCAGGTAACCCTCTGGTCTCTTTACCAAATACAAGGAAATCTCCCTGGGAGAATCGACAATCAATATATGATTTGGCAGCTTTCTTACTCAAGAAATGCAATTTATGAAGGGTTTGCTGGGTAAGGAATTCTTCGAAACTATTCCAATGTATGATCTCTACGAATTGCCAATAATCTAAGCCAGCTCTTTTTAGAGATTTGTCATCGGTACTGAAGCCTAGGGGGTGTACCAAGTGCAGGATAGTATTTGTTGCGCCGCAAAGGCGAGCTACGCTGCCAGTATTTTGAGGAATCTCCGGCTCAACAAGTACGATGTTAAGGTTTTTGTTTTGCACAAATTATTGAGTGTATTAACTTCTGCCCACTCTACAAAAGAGTGAGCTTTTGGTTTTCAACTAAATTGATGGACCTAATCTTTATTGGGTTCCCGTCGTGATTGTTTGAAAGATTGTGGGTTATAGCAGATATGGAATGCCTTAAGTTCTCAAGCTGTTTCCCCTGCAATGTAGATCTTGGTTGAAATTTTAGCGAAAAAGGATTTTTAAAAACACCTCGGTATTGGATGCGGTAATCAAGATGAGGGCCTGTTGCAAGTCCTGTTGACCCTACGTATCCAATAGTTTGTTTTTGCCGAACCAGACTGCCAACTCGTAATGCTTTATTGTAGCCACCTAAATGGCCATAATAAGACTTGTAGTCATTGCCATGGGCTATTACTATCAATTTGCCGAACCCACCATTGCTGCCCATTGAAATAATTTGGCCATCGGCTGAAGCCATAACCGGTGTCCCGCTCGGAGCGGCAAGATCCACGCCCAAATGAGGTCTTATTATACCTAGAATAGGATGAAGGCGGTTGTAGGAAAAGCTTGAAGAGACTCTGCCAATTGGAACTGGAGAACGAATGAAGGATGATCCAAGTTCGTTACCATTGCTGTCAAAATAGCTGAAGTTTTTGTTGTCTGTTGCATGGTAAAAAGCCTCAAAGACTTCGCCGGAAACTTTTTTGTAACGGGCTGCCAGAATATTGCCATACCCGATAAATTCATTAAGTCGATAGTATTCCTCAACAACAAGATTTATGCGGTCACCAGGCATAGTCTCGGTGTTGAAATCCATCTTCGATGCGAAGATGTCGGCAAAAGCATATACAAGCCTCGGGGATTTTAGGTCGTCCGGAAA
>JAAXXL010000076.1 GCA_013334485.1 Chlorobiaceae bacterium
GGAATAAGTATTATTTTTATGATTTTGATTTAACGGGTTCAAAACTGCTAATTACTCTTTAGCAAAAAACTTACAACAAATAAACGGAGGTAATTACAAGATGGATGGTTTAGGTTTAGCTTATTTGGGTGCAGGTATTGGCGCCGGTCTTGCTGTTATTGGTGCTGGTCTTGGTATTGGTAATATCGCTGCTTCTGCAACAGAGGGAACAGCTCGTCAGCCAGAGGCTGCATCAGATATCCGTACCACCATGATTATTGCGGCAGCTCTTATCGAAGGTGTTGGTCTGTTTGGCGAAGTTATCTGTGTTCTTCTCGCTCTTAAGTAAGCGTGAAGCTGGCAGACTCGATACAGAAAGATATCCCGATTGCGGCAGACCACTAAAACCGCAGTCGGGTTTTATTAATCGTTAACGGAAACATTGTTCATGCTTACGTCAGGAGTTATTCTTCTTGCCGGCAGTCTTTTAAGCCCGGAACCCGGCCTTATTTTCTGGACTGCAGTGACATTCGTGATTGTACTGCTCATTCTGAAAAAGGTAGCATGGGGCCCTATCCTCACTGCACTGGAAGAGCGAGAAAAAGGCATTCAGTCATCTATCGACCGTGCATATCATGCAAAGGATGAAGCTGAAGCTGCTCTTCGCAAGAACAGCGAGCTGCTTGCCAAGGCTGATGCCGAGTCAGACAAGATCATTCGTGAAGGAAAGGATTTTGCTGAAAAACTTCGCAGTGATATTACCGAAAAAGCCCAAGCTGAAGCGCAGAAAATGATTTCCACGGCCAAGGATGAAATTGAGCAGGAAAAACGCCGTGCACTCAACGAACTGAGAACCGAGGTTGCTGATCTTGCTGTAAAAGGTGCCGAGAAAATTATCAGAGGCACACTTGATGCTGATCTGCAGAAAAAGATCGTTGACAGCATGATCCAGGATTTCTCTACAAAACGTAATTGAAAACGGTCACGAAATGTCCAGTCTAATTGCAAGCCGTCGATATGCATCCGCTCTCCTTTCATCATCTGAAGAGGGTGGTTTTCTTGATACTATTGTTGAAGAGCTGAAAGTGATCAAGGAAGTTCTCGGAAACTCCCGTGATCTGGTTCAGGCTTTAAGAAGCCCGCTGATTCAGGGGGATAAAAAAATCCATATACTCGAAGAGATTTTCAGGGACTCAGTTGGTGCAAAAATGCATGTTTTTCTTCGCCTTATTGCAAAAAAGAAGAGAGCTGGTCTTTTGCCTGAAATTATTGACGAGTTTCAGGTTCTGCTTGATGAGAAAAGAGGCGTGCTCAATGCTGATGTTACCAGCGCAGTTGCACTCTCTGAAGAGCAGGTTACGGAACTGGTAAACAAACTTGCGGCCTCGACAGGAAAAACAATCAGGCCGAAGATGATCGTTAACGAAAATCTGATTGGTGGGGTTTCGGTGAAAATCGGAGACACCATTCTTGATGGAAGTGTCAGTCATCAGTTGCAGATGCTGAAGCACTCCCTTATGACCGATGCGGTATAGCGTTATACCCAATTTAATTTTGTTTGATAGCCTGCTCGCGCAGGCTATTTTTTTTAGCATTTTTACTGGGTGAGCTTGCAACCATTGCCGGAAATTTGTAGCATAACGAATGGGGCTTTAGCTCAGTTGGTAGAGCGTCTCGTTCGCAATGAGAAGGTCAGGGGTTCGACTCCCCTAAGCTCCACATGAACACTCTTCCGGCATCTCTCTTCGTTGTTTCAGTTACCCGAATAACGACCCGAATGATCTCCCCCTTTTCTCAAGCCTCTATCCCCCGTATCCCTTATGGGTACCACCCAACAAACTAATAGGGTTTCGGAACAAATTAATAGAGGCGCCCTTATGTTTCTTTTTCAGCAGTTTTGTATACTGTGCTTTGGATTTCAATAAAAGGATAATGGAGTAGCTTTATGCCGGTGACCAGGAATATATTACGTTCAGCGACGCTGATATGTGTAACAGGGATCGTGATGCTATCGGGATGTTCATCTTCAAAACCGGCGGCAACGGTATCCGCCCGCGTCAGCGAGGGGTATGCCAAAGCTGAGAATTTGTTTGCCAAAAAGGATTATGCTGATGCATCTCTTGTACTTGAATCACTGATATTCACTTCCCGTGCTACAGCGCTGGAGGATGATGTGCTTTTTCTTCTGGCGCAGTCATATTATCATTCAAAAGAGTATCTGCTTGCAGGTGATATCTATTCCCGTTTGCTTCAGCAGCTCCCTTCGACACCCTACGCCAAAACCGCCCAGTTTATGCTCGCCAAATCATACGAGCAGCTATCACCTCATTATGAGCTTGATCAGCAGCATACCCTGAAAGCCATAGAGCAGTTTTCGCTCTATCTGGACCTCTACCCGGTTACCGATTCGATGAAGGTCTCAAGCGAAGTCGAGAAGTACAGGGAGCTGCTTAAAATCAACCCTGAAAATCCATCATATAAAGAGAGCTATGCCAGCGCGTCAGCTCAATATTCAAGGATTGACAGTGTCCGTTATGCAGCAAGAACCATCAAGCGTTTCAGGGAGAAACTGGCGAGAAATTCGTTTTCAATAGCTCGAAATTATGTTCAGCTTGGAAAGTATAAAGCAGCGGGCATATTTTATGACGAAATTATCAGGAGTTATTCCGATACCGGATTGATTCACGACGCATGGAGCGGGAAAATTGACACACTGATGAAACGGAAAAAGTGGTATGATGCCGCACAGGCGCTTGATCAGTATCTGCAGCTCTATCCGGCAAAAGAGAGTGAGATGGCCTCAGAACGTGAAAAAATCACCAAGAATCTTAAAAACGGTTGAACGGAGAGTCGTGTGCATCTGGCAGTTTTTGGCGGGACGTTTGATCCTCCGCACAATGGCCATCTTGCCCTCACTCTTTTTGCAAGAGAGCTGCTGAATATAGATCGGCTTATTGTTTCGGTGTCCAACAACCCATTCAAGCAGAAGAGGGGCACCTCCGGTGAAGAGCGAAAACAGATGGCCTCTCTTCTCTCTTCTGAAATAAATCTTGCCGGATGGAGCAGTGAGGTAAGCGGCTGGGAGCTCGAAAAAGAGAGCCCCTCATATACCGTCGATCTCTTGCGCTATGTCCACTCTGTTTTCCCGCACGATCGCCTTACCCTTCTTTTGGGAGAGGACAGTTTTCGGGAGTTCAACTCATGGAAAGAGTATGAATCGCTCTATTCACTTTGTGAGATTTGTGTTTTCGGAAGAGCTGCAACAATGGGAGGGCCCTCGCCTGCACACCGGGATGAAAAAGAGGGCATCCGGTTTATCGATTTTGCCTATCCGGTTTCATCCACAGCCATCCGGGAGCTTGTTGCTTCAGGCCAATCCATTTCACAATTTGTTCCCTCTTCAATAGCCCGCTATATCGCAGAGCACGGCCTCTACCGGCTGTGAACAGCCTCCGCCATTCCACCACTCAACGCAGCTAATCGGGTTTCGGAACAAAGCCAATGATGTACTCTTATGGGATCGCTATTACTTGTATGTGAGCGGTTTGAGGATTTTTGAACCACGAAACAAACGAAATCACACGAAATCATGCACAAGCTCTTCTCTTCGTCCTTGCTGTCCTTGAAGTCACTATAGTCCTTGATCTCTTTTCAAGAGCACCGCCTAACGCAGTAATCAAATCGCGGAACAAAGTAATAGCGATCCCATTACATTGATTCCGGTGCCGACACACCGAGTACCCTGAACCCATTGCGCAAAACCTGACGGGTGGCAAGCGAAAGATAGAGTCTTGCTTTCGCAATGTCCGGTTCAGCCTTGAGAATAGGACACTCCTGATAAAAGCGGTGAAACAGCTCAGACAGTGAGTGCAGGTACTCAACCATTTTTTGAGGTTCAAGCAGCCGCAGGCTTGTTTTGACCATGTCAGGATAGTCAAGCAGGGCAAAGCCGAGCTGAATTTCGGCAGGAGAGTCAAGAAGGCGGAGCAGATGGTAATCCGCTGCCGTATCGGAGTCAAATCCAATCTCCTGTTTTGCCAGCCGCAGCAAGCTGCAAATTCGAGCGTGTGCATAGTGCAGATAGAAAACCGGATTCTCCCGTGACTGCTTTTTTGCGAGATCCACATCGAAGTTAAGGTGCGAATCCTTACCCCTCATGATGAAAAAGAGCCGTGTGGCATCGGCACCTACATCATCAATAAGATCGTCAAGCAGGTCGGCATTGCCTTTTCTTGTTGACATTTTGACACTCTGGCCATCTACGGTCGTGGTAACAAACTGGTTTATGGCGATCCGGATTCGACTGGTATCCTTGCCGAGGATTTTCAGCGCTTCAATTACATCCGGGTACTCATCAATGTGGTCGGCACCGAATACATTGACGATGACATCGAACCCGCGCTGATATTTTGTGAGATGATAGGCAATATCCGGCAGGCGGTAGCTCGGCTCACCGGTAGATTTAATCAGCACCTTGTCCTTCTCCTGCCCGAGCTTTGTGGTCATGAACCAGGTAGCTCCGTCGTATTTTGAGATAAAGTCTTTTTCTCCGAGCGCCTCAATTACCTGTTGATTTGCGGTTTTACCGCTCTCATCCGGAGTGTAGAGGGTGTGCTCATTGAAAAATGAGTCATGGCGGATACCGAGTCGCTCAAGAGTAGCTCGTATTGATGAAAAGATGATGCTCTCCGCCGTGGTTTTGAAGAGTTCAACCCCTTCGGTGTCAGCAAGAGCCGATCCGTGAGTTCTGAGGAGCTGTTCGGCAATCTCTCTGATATAGTCGCCCTGGTAATGGGTCTCAGGGAAGGTTATCTCTTTTCCGCAGAGTTCCAGGTAACGGAGCCTGACCGATTCGCCGAGAATTTGCATCTGACGTCCGGCATCGTTGAAATAGTATTCACGAGTAACCGCATAACCCTGCGTAGCAAAGAGATTGGCTATGCAGTCACCAAGTACGCCGCCTCTACCCCGTCCGATGGTAAGAGGGCCGGTAGGGTTGGCGCTTACATACTCAACAATCGCACTCTTTCCCTTGCCGATCTCTCCATCGCCATACCGCTCAGTGTTGAGCAGCACCTGCTCTACCGTCTGCATGATAAAGAGGGGCGTAAGGTAGAAGTTGATGAAGCCTGCTCCTGCAACATCGATTTTAGCTACGGTATCCGGCGGAAAGGAGAGGTGGCGGATGATCTCCTGCGCCAGCTCCCTGGGATTCTTGCGTAACTCTTTTGCGGCAAGAAAGGCAATATTTGTTGAAAAATCACCAAACTTCTTGTCGGCAGGCTGCTCTATGCGGATCGGATTTTCGTTAACTATGCCGGCGCCTTCGAGTGCCCGGGCTATGACAGGAAGAAAAAATTCGTGCATTTGATTCTTTATGATTGGGTCGTTGGTTGCTGCTCGGTGAGCATCTCACACAGCTCAACTGGAGAGAGCTGCGAGAAATCGTCAATGATCTGAATAACATTCTCGAACGCACTGAACGCCTCGGCGTTGTTAGTTGTGGTGACCGCCACACACTTCATTCCTGCCCTTTGGGCTGCCTCCACTCCGGGGATGGCATCCTCGAACACAATGCAGGCAGAAGGTGGGACATCAAGCAGCTCGGCAGCCCGAAGGAAGATATCCGGGGCTGGTTTGCCGTGCTCAACCTGGGATGGGTCTACAATTGCCTGGAATCTGCCGTCAATGCCAAGCAGGTCGAGTACGTATTCGATATTGCGGGGCCCTGCACCGGTGCCGATGCCAAGTTTTATGGAGCTTTCAGCAGCTCGATCAAGAAACAGCTCAAGGCCCGCCATGGGCTTGATCCGTTCGCGCGATACGATCCGGTAGAGAAAATCCTTGAGTTCAGTGAGCCGCGCAGCTTCTGCTTCGCTGATCTCCGGGTCGAGGAAGTAGCGGAGCACATCATGACCTTTCATTCCGGCAGTTTCAACAAGATAGCGCTCGGCATCAAGCCCTTTGAGGCCGAAATCCCGAAAAAGCTCAACCCATGAATCTGCATGGAAGCGCATGTTATCGGTCAGAACGCCGTCCATATCAAAAATAAAAGCGTGTCTCTTGTTGTTTACCATTCTCTCTTTACTGATAGTGTTCAATTGTTTGTTTCGCCAAGTTTCATCGCCGCTCTGACCTCATGCATGGTAGCCCTCGCTATAGCTCTGGCTTTCTCTTCACCGGCAAGCAGAATCTCCTTTACCTGGTCGATTCGGGCTTCATAATAAACCCTTTTTTCAATCAGCGGAGCCAGTTCCGCCGCGATATTTGCCGTACAGAGTTTTTTGCAGTCTACACACCCGAGGGAGCCTGCGCGGCACTCAGCCTCTATCGTCAATAGTTGATCTGTTGGCGCAAATTTTTCATGATAGCTGTAAACCGTGCACACTTCAGGGTGGCCGGGGTCATTTTTACGAACCTTCCGGGTGTCGGTTACAGCGCTTCGCATTTTTTTGAGTATCTCTTCGGGGCTGTCCGAAAGCAGAATGGTGTTACCGAGAGATTTGGACATTTTGGCCTTTCCGTCAAGACCCGGAAGGCGCGCAAATTTTGTGATTTTCGGTGCCGGTTCCGGGAAAACATCTCCCGACACCGGGTGCTGGTAGAGGTTGTTGAATCGGCGGGCAATCTCCCTTGTGATCTCCACATGAGGGAGCTGATCTTCACCAACAGGCACAACATTGCCTTTGTAGAGCAGTATATCGGCGGCCTGCAAAACAGGGTACCCGAGATGGCCGTAGGTAAGCGACTCCATGTTAAGGTCGCGAATCTGATCTTTCAGGGTGGGGTTTCTTTCGAGACGCGATGAGGTTATCAGCATCGAAAAGAGCAGAAAGAGCTCAGCATGCTCTTTTACCTGCGACTGGCGAAAGACCGGACTTTTTTCGGGGTCTACCCCTGCAGAAAGCCAGTCAATGAGCATGTCAAGCGTATTGGCATAGATTTCACCGGTTTCAAGCGAAGTTGTCAGATTGTGATAATCAGCAATGAGAAAGCAGGTCTCATAGACCCGTTCGCCCGCTTCATTTGTCAGATTCTGCTGTTCAACCCAGGATTCAAGTGCTCCGGTATAATGACCAAGATGGAGCTTGCCGGTCGGCCGCATCCCGCTTAAAATTCGAAGTGTTCCCATAAGAGTATTGTTGCCGCATCAACCGGCAGCGAGTGCGGCTGTTTCAGGCGGGGTCGTGGTTTTTGTATAAAGCTCTGAATGCCCAAGAAGTTATAACAGTTCACATAAAGATAAAAGGCCTTTGTTTGTTTTTTGCTTTCCTTGCGCTATATTATCCAACTTGTTTCAGGTTCGTATCAAAAAGATGAATTTGAAACCGATATATTAGGAGAGTAAGTCCTATACAACATTCAGTTGCCCAACCATGTCAGATCCGGAAGGAAGCAGCATCCGGTAATATGAATGTGTGATATAGTCAGCTTACTCTCTTTTTTTATTTACTCAATTTTAATCTCTCGTTTGGAGCTGAACATGGAACCTGCAGTCAGAAAAGAGGATCTGCTGAGCGCACCAGTCCGCCATATTGATATCAAACAACTGAATATTGTTCCCCTTGTCGACCAGATGAGTGATACGGCTTTTCAAGCCAGAAATCTTGCCCGTGCAGCTTCGATTCTTGATCTCATGCAGCAGGACAAGGAGTGCGCAGTCATCCTGACCCTTGCAGGCTCACTGATCAGTGCCGGACTCAAGCAGGTTATTATTGACATGATCGACAACCATATGATTGATGCCATTGTCTCTACCGGCGCCAACATTGTTGATCAGGACTTTTTTGAAGCCCTTGGATTCAGGCACTACCAGGGAACACCGTTTATTGATGATGCCATCCTCCGTGAACTGCATATTGACCGTATTTACGATACCTATATTGATGAGGATGATCTTCGGGTCTGTGATGACACAACAGCAATGATTGCCAACTCCATGAAGCCGGGAAGCTACTCTTCACGGGAGTTTATTGTGGAGATGGCCAAATATATCGAACGACACAACCACGACAGGAACTCTATCGTCTATAAAGCCTACGAAAAAGGTGTGCCGATTTTCTGCCCCGCATTCTCGGACTGCTCCGCAGGGTTCGGACTGGTACATCATCAGTGGCACAATCCCGAGAACCATGTTGCCATTGACTCGGTGAAAGACTTCCGCGAACTCACCAGAATAAAGATCGAGAACGACAAGACCGGTATCTTTATGATCGGCGGAGGTGTACCGAAAAACTTTACACAGGATATTGTTGTTGCTGCTGAAGTGCTCGGATACGAGGATGTCTCCATGCACACCTACGCCATCCAGATTACCGTTGCCGACGAGCGTGACGGTGCCCTTTCCGGCTCAACCCTCAAGGAGGCCAGCTCATGGGGCAAGGTTGACACGGTTCATGAACAGATGGTCTTTTCCGAGGCAACCATTGCCCTGCCGCTCATCGCCGGTTATGCCTACCACAAACGTAACTGGGAAGGTCGCCAGGCTAAAAATTTCAACGCCATGCTTGACGGGCAACCAGTAGCCTGAAGAGTCTTGCTTACTCCGTTCGTCTTGCACTCAAACCGCTCACGACAATTAATGGAGATACCCCATGAGATTTTTTATTGATACCGCCAACCTTGATGAAATTCACGCTGCACGGGAGCTTGGTGTTCTTGACGGTGTGACCACCAACCCTTCGCTCATTGCGAAAATCGTCGGTAATTCCGGGAATTTCACCTATCAGGATTTCAAGGATCACATTGCCCGGATCTGCGATATCGTTGACGGGCCTGTCAGTGCCGAGGTGACAACACTCAAGGCGCAGGAGATGATTATTGAGGGAGAGGATCTGGCCGCAATTCACGACAATGTGGTTGTCAAATGCCCCCTGACCATCGACGGCCTCCAGGCTATCCGCCATTTTTCAGAGAAAGGTATCCGGACAAACGCCACGCTTGTCTTTTCGCCCAACCAGGCACTTCTTGCCGCCAAGGCCGGAGCCAGCTATGTGAGCCCGTTTGTCGGCCGTCTTGACGATATCAGCACCGAAGGGATGACGCTTGTCGAGCAGATTGTCTCCATCTACCACAACTACGGCTACATGACCGAGGTTATTGTTGCCAGCGTGCGCCACCCGCAGCATGTTGTTGATTCCGCCCTGATCGGCGCCGATATTGCCACTATCCCTTTCAGTGTCATCCGTCAGCTTGTCAACCACCCGCTGACTGACCTCGGCCTGAAAAAGTTTATGGAAGACGCCTCGGTTATGAAGAAGTAACCCTCCCGCTCTCTCTGCCGGTTCAGCAAGCCTGAAGTGCTGAACCGGTTTTCCTTTCTGATTTAATGAGCCAAAGCCCGGCTGACAGCTTCAGGTTCATGGGCAATGACGGTC